>JAHFUU010000452.1 GCA_023264915.1 Microthrixaceae bacterium
GGGCCATGCATCGGGGCCGTGCGTCGGGGCCGTGCGTCGGGGCCGTGCGTCGGCGGCGCAGCCCCGTCAGCCCTCGAAGCTGCGTTGAGGGTCAGAGGTTCGCTCGAGCTGGTGAAGCTGGAATGCCTTGGTCCAACGGGGCACGTACAGGACTGCCGCGTAGTAGGACAGGACTATCCCCGGGATCGCGAAGCCCCACGCGATGATCGTGAGTGCGGGTGCCAGCTCGGCCCCACTGGAGCCCGCGAGGAAGATCGGGAAGGCGAACATCAAACAGAACGTCCCAGCCTTGCCGAACCAGGTGACCTCGACGGGCTCGACGCCCAACACCGTGAGGGTCACCGTCGTCGAGGCAACGACGGCCTCACGCACGAGCACCGCGACGCAGAACCACAACGGCGCACCGTTGACTGCGATGATCCCGCCGATGCCCACGAAGAACAGGACACGGTCGACGGTAGGGTCCATCAGCCGGCCCAGGTTCGACTTCTGGTTGAAGTGGCGCGCTACGTACCCGTCTACCCAGTCGGTGGCACCGAGAGCTCCCAGCACTGCAGCCGCGCCGACCCGGTTGTCGTGGCCGATCAACAGGTACACGTAGTACGGCAGGCAGAGCAAGCGCGTCAGGGTGATCAGGTTGGGGACAGTAAGGACCCTGTCCAGATCTTCCTCACGGCCATCGGGCGCGCTGTCCGGATCGTCCTCACCAGAGGGCGCCGCCTCTTCGCCACCCGCCGCGGAGGAGTCCGTAGTCACCATGACAGCCTACGATCTGCGCCGAAGGTCGATCGTCACAGGAGGCCTCACATGGCAACCATCTTCACCAGGATCATCAACGGTGAGCTCCCCGGAAGGTTCGTGCACCGCGACGATCGTTGCGTGGCATTCCTCTCGATAAACCCGCTGCAGCCCGGACACACCCTTGTCGTGCCCGTGGAGGAGATCGACCACTGGATCGACGCGCCTGCTGACCTTCACGCCCATCTCATGTCGGTCGCCCACAGGATCGGCAACGCCCAACAGCAGGCCTTCGAGCCCGTCAAGGTGGGACTGATGATCGCTGGCCTGGAGGTTCCGCACCTTCACGTCCATGTCGTGCCCATCCGCGGAGTGCATGATCTCGACTTCTCAAAGGCAGACCTGAACCCGGACCCTGCCGCGCTGGACGACGCCGCTGATCGCCTCCGCGCCGCGCTGGCCTCGGGTACCTGAGAGCCGGCCTCTCAGCGGGGTTGCTCGCATCACCTGTCCAGCTCGACCCCTTGGTCGGAACAACAAGCGCGAGTCGACCTCTGGCCGAGGCAGCACAGAGGTGCCGGGGAGCAGCCCTGCCAGACCCTGAGCCGAATCCCTCACAGACCGGCAGCAGCGCGCGCCAGGTCGAGGGCTTCGGCGATCCCGGCGGGGTTCTTGCCACCGGCCACCGCGAAGTCGTCGCCCTTGCCTCCCCCGCCGCTGATGGCACGCGCGCCTGCCGCGATCAGCTCACCTGCCTTGAGATCAGACGCTGAGGAGACTGCGGCCACCAGGGCGGCGCCGCCTCCCTCGGGTTCACCGGCGAGGACCACAGCTCGAACCCCGGGGCGATCACGCACGGCGAGGGCCAACGTTCGCAAGTCCTCACGGGAGAGATCGTCGACCCGCGCGATCACGACTCCGCTGACGGCACCAGCAGCGAGGTCGCCTGCTCGGCCTGCTGCAAGTTGGGCCTTGAGAGCCTTCAGCTCACGCAACATCTCCTTGCGGTCCGCAACGGCCCTGTCGGCTGCACCGGCGACATCGTCGACGGGGACTCCCAAGGATTCGGCCACCCGCGCGAGCTGTGCCTCCTCGGCGCGAAGGCGCTCGATCGGCCCGAAGCCCGACACGGCCTCGATCCGGCGGATGTTGGACCCGATCGACGCCTCGCTGACTATCTTCACCGGACCGATGTCGCCGAGCGCGCCGACGTGGGTGCCGCCGCACAGCTCGATCGAATGAGGGCCGGCTTCGAGCACGCGGACGATGTCGCCGTACTTGTCACCGAAGAACGCCAGGGCACCGGCCTCCATGGCTTGGGCCATCGTGGTCTCGTAGTGGCGCGCGGGGTGGTTGGCAAGGATGTCTGTGTTGACGAGGTCTTCGACGTCGGCGATCTGGTCGGGGGTCATGGCCTCGAAGTGGCTGAAGTCAAAACGGAGCCGGTCTGGTGCCACGAGCGATCCTTGCTGTGCGACATGCTCGCCCAGGACCTGGCGCAGCGCCCAGTGCAAGAGGTGCGTCGCGGTGTGGTTCCGCCGGATCGCCGCGCGCCGCTTGCCGTCGATGCAGGCGGTCACCTCCTCGCCAGGCTCGATGCCCCCACGGACGACCCGCGCCTTGTGCTCGATCAGCTGGCCGGTGACGGCATAGACGGTGTCGAGGATCTCGAGCTCACCGGTAGGCGCGATCAGCCTTCCGGTGTCGCCGACCTGACCGCCGCTCTCGGCGTAGAAGGGCGTGCGATCGAGCACCACTGACACCTCACCCTCACCGATCACGGCAAGGACGCGCGCCTTGGTCTGGTTCTCGACTCTGCCGGTGAACTCGGTCGTACCGAACTGATCGAGCACCCGTGCCAGATCGGCTCGGTCCGAGACGCCGGCACCTTTGGCCTTGCGGTCCCGCTTGGCTTGTTGCTGCTGGCCCGCCATCTCGTGGTCGAACCCCGGTCGATCGACCGAGACACCCCGCTCGCCGGCGATCTCCTCGGTGAGCTCGAGGGGGAACCCATGGGTGTCATGCAACAAGAACGCGGTCGCCCCCGAGAGGGGCTGGCCCTCAGGGAGGTCCTCGAGCTCGGTGTCGAGGATGGTGAGCCCTCTTGCCAGGGTGCGCCTGAAGCCCTCTTCCTCACGGGAGATCACGTTGCAGATCATGTCCACGTCTGACCCGAGCTGCGGGTATGCCTCGCCCATCAGATCACACACAGCGTTGGTCAACGCGGGTGTGACCAGCTTGCTCGTGCCGAGCAGGTAGGCGTGCCGGACCAGGCGGCGGATTATGCGGCGCAGGACATATCCGCGCCCGGCGTTCGTGGGGAAGACGCCGTCGCTGATGAGAAAGGTCGAGGTCCGCGCGTGGTCGGCCATGATCCGAAGGCTCACGTCATGCGCGCGGTCCTTGCCGTAGTGCGTACCCGTCAACGACTCTGCTGTGGCGAGCAGAGATCTGA
>JAHFUU010000453.1 GCA_023264915.1 Microthrixaceae bacterium
AGCGCGAGGTCTTCGACATGTTCGGCATCGCCTTCACCGGGCATCCTGACCTGAGCCGGATCCTCATGCCCGAGGACTGGGTCGGCCACCCGCTGCGCAAGGACTACAACCCGGGCCGGATCCCGGTCCAGTTCAAGAGCGATCCGTCGGCGGGGGGCACCTGAGGATGGCAACGAGCGGTCAGCACACCGCGATCCCGCCCGACCTGGGCAGCGACGAGCTGGGCGAGGTCGCGCTCACCTACGAGGGCCGGCAGGAGATGACCGCCGCCGATCTCACCGATGCCGTGGAGCGGCTTCGCGAACGGGGAGCGGTCATGCGGATGACCGAGTCCGAGTCCCAGCAGCCCGGCGCGGGGGAGGGCGAGGCATCCGCGGACGAGCGGATGATCATGAACATGGGCCCCCAGCACCCCTCAACCCACGGTGTGCTGAGGCTGATGCTCGAGCTCGAGGGTGAGACCGTCCTTCGGGTCAAGCCGGTGATCGGTTACCTGCACACGGGGATGGAATGGACCGGCGAGGAGCTCACCTACCTCCAAGGCCCGACGAACGTGACCCGCATGGACTATGCGAGCCCCCTGTTCACCGAGCTGGCCTTCTCGCTCACGGTTGAGAAGCTGCTCTCGGTCGAGGTTCCTCCGAGGGCGGTGTGGATCCGCATGCTCATGAC
This sequence comes from Microthrixaceae bacterium, assembly GCA_023264915.1. Taxonomy (GTDB): domain Bacteria; phylum Actinomycetota; class Acidimicrobiia; order Acidimicrobiales; family Acidimicrobilacustridaceae; genus JACPNV01. The sequence continues at coordinate 673 of JAHFUU010000453.1, forward strand.
CGAGCTCAACCGCATCGCATCGCACCTGTTGTTCATGGCAACCAACGGCATGGACCTGGGTGCCGTGTCGATGATGCTGTACGGCTGGCGCGAGCGTGAAGAGGTGCTGCGCTTCTTCGAGATGGTCACCGGGTTGCGGATGAACCACAACTACATCCGACCTGGCGGCGTCGCGGCCGACCTGCCTGACGGCTGGCGCGATCACGTTCTGCGGTTGCTCGACATGATCCCGCCCCGGCTGGACGAGTACGACACGTTGATGACGGGTCAGCCGATCTGGCGTGAGCGACTCCAGGGCGTGGGCAACATCACCACCGAGGAGTGCGTGGCGTTGGGCGTGACGGGTCCGATCCTGCGCTCAACGGGATATGCCTTCGATCTCCGGCGCGACGACCCTTACCTCGCCTACCCCGAGGTCGACTTCGATGTGGTCGTGGGCACCTACGGCGACTGCTTCGACCGCTATGCGATCCGGCTGAACGAGATCCGCGAGTCGATTCGCATCGTGCACCAGGTGCTCGACAAGATGCCCAGCGGCGACTACCGGTCACAGGACCGCAAGGTGACGCCACCCCCGCGCCGCCGCATCGACGAGTCCATGGAAGCTCTGATCCATCACTTCAAGATCTTCACCGAGGGCTTCAAGGTCCCCGAGGGCGAGGCGTACTGTGCCGTCGAGTCGCCGCGTGGCGAGCTGGGCTGCTACATCGTGTCCGACGGCAGCTCGCATCCCTACCGGATGCACATCCGGGCACCGAGCTTCGTCAACCTCCAGTCACTTCCCCACATGATGCACCATGGCCTCATCGCAGATGGCGTGGCGATCATCTCCAGCGTCGATCCGATCATGGGCGAGGTCGACAGGTGATGGGAGAGCGGGGCCGAAGGCCATGCGGCGGGGACGCAGGTCCCGAGACAACCAGTCCGAGGGTGGGTGGCACATGCCAAGGCTGACCACCGAGAACGTCGCCGCCGCCAAGGAGATCCTGTCCCGGTACCCGAGGCCGACCTCGGCGCTGATCCCGCTCCTTCACCTGGCACAGGAACAGGACGGGTACGTCACCGAGGACGCGATGGTGCACATTGCCGAGCTGGTCGGGACCACACCAGCTGAGGTCCTTGGCACTTGCAGCTTCTATGAGATGTTCAAGCTCGAACCCGTGGGTCGCTACATGGTCAACGTATGCACGAACATCAGTTGCGTGCTCATGGGGTCCGAGTCGCTTGTCGAGCACGCCGAGAAGCGGCTGGGGATCAGGCTCGGCAACACGACAGCGGACGGCATGTTCACCCTCGAAGGAGTCGAATGCATCGCGGCGTGCACCGAGGCGCCGTGCTTGCAGGTGAACTACCGCTACTTCACCCGAGTCACCAACGACGGCTTCGATCGCGTCATGGACGACCTCGCGTCTGGTCGCCTCGATGACGAGGTGCCACCGCACGGGACCCTGGCCAGGGTTCGCCAACGCATACCCGAGGATCGGCGTGCGGGTGCCGTGCCGCCTGAAGGTCAGAGCGAGCCGGTGTGGATGCACGCGAACGAATCTGCCACGGCCCCAGCCACCGATGGCGGCGCGCCGTGACCGTCTCGGACGTGCCGAAGATCGTCACGGGGCGTCTCGCCGCGTACGACGACTCTTACACCATCGGGCGCTACGAGCAGACCGGTGGTTACCAGGCGTTGCGCAAGGCTCTCTCGTCGATGTCGCCGGCAGACGTGGTGGACGAGGTCAAGGCTGCCAGCGTGCTGGGACGGGGCGGAGCCGGCTTCCCCGCGGGGGTCAAGTGGGGTTTCTGCCCGCCCGGTGTCTGGCCGCGCTACCTCGTGGTCAACGGCGACGAGTCCGAGCCTGGTACCTACAAGGACCGGGTTCTGCTGGAGCGCGACCCGCACCAGCTGATCGAGGGTGTGTTGCTGACCTCCTACGCGATCGGCGCAGCGCAGGCCTTCCTGTACGTCCGGGGCGAGATGGCCCTTGCCCAAGAGCGTGTTGCCCAGGCACTGAACGACGCCTACGCGAAGGGCTACATAGGGTCGGACATCTTGGGATCCTCGTTCTCTGTCGACGTCGTGCTGGCATGGGGGGCCGGCGCCTACGTCGTCGGTGAGGAGACAGCTCTCATCGAGAGCCTCGAAGGATCCCGCGGCATGCCACGCCTCAAGCCGCCGTTCTTCCCTGCCGCCAAGGGCCTCTATCTCAAGCCCACCGTCGTGAACAACGTCGAGACCCTTGCCAACATCCCTTGGATTGTTCAAAACGGCGCAGACGCGTACTGCGCGCTGGGTGCAGAGACCTCCAAGGGAACACGCATGTTCGCTGTTTCAGGCCACGTCAAGAACCCCGGCGTCTTCGAGGTCGAGTACGGGACGACGACCTTCAGGGACATCATCATGGCGCCGGTCTTCGGCGGGGGGATTCGAGGTGACCGCAAGCTCAAGGCGTTCATCCCGGGCGGTGCGTCCTCACCGTGGTTCTTCGAGGAGCACCTCGACCTCCCCCTCGACAAGG
>JAHFUU010000454.1 GCA_023264915.1 Microthrixaceae bacterium
GTACCAGAAGAGCTCCAGCAGGTCAGAGCGAAGCGACCCTGTGTCCGGTGTCTCCACTGGGTCGATCATGGACTCGAGCGCTCCGATCACCAGATCGTGGACGCTCGTGAAGTGACGGTAGATCGTGGTCTTGGCCACCCCCGAGCGCTGGGCAACCTTGTCGACGGTGAGGCCGTCGATACCGCCCTCGATCAGCATCTCCTGGGTGGTCTGGAGAACACTGTCATGGGCAGCCAGGCTCAGTGTTCGTGCCATTCGCTACTCGACTGTAGCGGTATGGGGCAACTGTTCGTGATTCGGGGACCTGACCGTCCAACCCCTCTATGCCAAAAGACCGCGCGAAAGAGTTGCCAAAGCCGGGCGTCTCCCTGTAGAAATCGCTACTAAGCAGTAGCGGATAGCGGGCAGCCAACCCGAACGGTGGCGCCGGCATCCCAGCGGGCAGAAGGCAATCAAGTCAAGGTTCGCATCCCCGCGGACCTGAGGTGAGATCGGAGGCAAGGTGCTCGCTCGCATCGGACGTTGGACGTTCACCCACCATTGGGCCACGCTCGGTATCTGGGTTGTCGCCTTGGTTGTCCTGTTTGGCGTTGCGGGCGGCCTCGGTGCCGGCTTCAGCCAGGAGATGAGCATTCCTGAGTCTGACTCCTCGGACGGCTTCAAGGTGATGGAGAAGCACTTCGACAAGAACATGGCAGGCCTCCAGTCGGGAACCGTCGTGTTCACGAGCGACCATGGGTATGACGACCCGGCCGTGAAGGCAGCCATGGAGAGCTACCTGGCCGAGATCGCCAAGATCAACGGGATCGCTGGAGTCATCAGCCCCTACAGCCCGATGGGACTACGGCAGCATTCAACTTCTGGCTCGTGGAACAACAAGCTCGCCTATGCCGTCGTCAACGTCGACAAAGCCGTCGACCAGGTGAAGGCATCTGAGATCGCCAAGGAGGCTCGTTCGAAGCTGCCCAAGCTAGAAGGCTTGCGCATCGAGCTCGGCGGCTCGGTGTTCACCGAGTTCGAGCCTCCCAACTCCGAGATGATCGGACTTGCCTTCGCGGTCGTGGTGCTCATCATCGCGTTCGGGTCGGTGCTGGCGATGGGCTTGCCCGTGGGGATCGCTCTGGCGGGGGTGGGCAGCGGGTCGGCACTGGTGATCCTGTTGTCTCACACGATGACCGTTCCCGAGTTCGCCACGACGGTTGGAGCGATGATCGGCCTCGGTGTCGGCATCGACTACGCGCTCTTCATAGTCACGCGGTATCGCGAAGGAATGCATCAAGGGCTGTCACCCCTTGATGCAACCGTTCAGGCGATGGACACGGCGGGTCGAGCGGTCATCTTTGCCGGCATGACGGTTGTGATCTCGCTTCTCGGGATGCTGCTCATAGGCTTGTCGTTCGTGTCAGGTCTCGGTGTCGCCGCCTCGATCACGGTGCTCGTGACGGTCATAGCCTCAACGACATTGCTCCCGGCGCTGCTTGGCTTTGCCAAGGAGCGAGTCGAGATCACGAGGTGGCGGGGCCTGACAGCGGCCGGCCTCTTTGCCGTGGCGCTGCTGGGGGTCGGGCTGAAGATCCAGCCCCTGACTGTGGGAGCGCCGCTTGCGGCTGTCGTCCTCGTGGCGGGCTTCTTCGTGGTGCCCCTGAAGCGGCAGGTTCCGTCACGGAAGCCGAAGGCCCGTGACCAGACAACGGCTTACAAGTGGAGTCGCACGATACAGGCACACCCCTGGATCTCAGTTCTGTCGGGCATGGTCGTGCTTCTCGTGCTGGCCGCGCCAGCGCTGTCGCTTCGTTTGGGCTTCTCGGACGATGGCAACGACCCGCCCTCGACCTCGACTCGTCGGGCCTATGACCTGCTTGCGGAGGGGTTCGGACCCGGCTCCAATGGCCCCTTCCTGATCGCCACTGAAGTCAATGGTCCCGAGGACCTGGCAACGCTTCAGAAGCTGCAGCAAGCTGTTGCTTCGACAGAGGACGTGGCCTGGGTCTCGCCGCCGTTCCCCAACGATGCGAAGAACCCCGCAGCCGTCATCATGCAGGTGATCTCGAAGAAGGCTCCGCAGGACGAGGCGACTGAGAGGCTGGTCAAGCATCTCCGCTCAGACGTGATCCCGCCGGCTGTTGCGGGCACCGAGCTGAAGCCGAAGGTCACAGGGTTCACGCCGGTCGCCATCGACTTCAGCACCTACCTGGCGGGTCGGATGATCGCGTTCTTCGCAGCCGTGTTGACGCTGTCGTTCCTGTTGCTGATGGCCGTGTTCAGATCACTGCTCGTGCCTCTCAAGGCCGTGATCATGAACGTGCTTTCTCTCGCGGCCGCGTACGGGATCATCGTCGCCATCTTCCAGTGGGGCTGGGGCAGCGAGCTGCTGGGCGTCTCGGGCGCGCCGATCGAGCCGTTCCTTCCGATCATGATGTTCGCGATCGTCTTTGGGTTGTCGATGGACTACGAGGTCTTCTTGCTGTCCCGCGTCAAGGAGGAATATGACCTGACCGGCAACCCGCAGACCTCAGTTGCGGACGGCCTGGCCGCGACGGCTCGCGTGATAACAGCCGCAGCAGCGATAATGGTTGTCGTGTTCGGCAGCTTCCTCATGGAGGAGAACCGCATAGTGAAGCTCTTCGGCATGGGCCTCGCGATCGCAGTCCTGCTGGATGCAACCCTGGTCCGGATGCTCTTGGTGCCGGCGACCATGGAGCTCTTGGGGCATCGCAACTGGTGGCTGCCGCGATGGATGGACCGGATGATCCCGAAGATCTCGGTCGAGGGTCACGAGGCCGAGCCTCGCGGGCCTGAGCCGGAGCGGGACGAGGCGTTGGTGGGTACTGCTGGGTGACCGGCCCCGTTCCTGGCCTTGCCGGATGCCTGACCAGGGGTTCATGGTTCGAGTCTCGGGCTCCAGGCTTCCACCAGCACACGGCCGAACCAGGGTCTATGGTTCATGTCGGGTCCGGGGACAGACCGTACCGAAGAGCCGGTGTTCGAGAGTGAGAACCGGCCACGCAGGATTGGCTTTGCCAAGGTGACGTCTCTCCTTTGTCGCCCCGGACCCACCTCAAGCCCTTGTGCGAGACCGAGATCCGACCGTGGACCGAGGAACCAGCTGAGGGCTCTGCCCGTGGTCGTGACGCGACCGACTGCTGCGGGTCATGGGGCTTGGTGCGTCGACACGGCA
>JAHFUU010000455.1:0-2572 GCA_023264915.1 Microthrixaceae bacterium
ACGTTCGGCGGCGCTCGGCGAACTTGATCAAGAACAGAGAGGGGGGGACTGTGACCACGCTTTCGGGCGCGGGACGTGAGCGGATAGGCGACATCGGGACCCTCCGACGTTGGGCGCCGACCGGGGAAGGTCCCTCGGGACCGTCCTCGATCGTGCGAATGGTGACAGGAAGCTTTGATGCCTATTTGCCTCGCAGGCGGCACTGCCACCTTCACGAATCCCGCTACTACAACGTCACAGATGTCACGTTCCTTTAGGATATTCGGCCTATGCGCGTAGGCCTGAAGGACCAGTCAGGGCTGGCCCCACCGGACCTGCTGACGTGTCGCCCAGCAAGGCACGATGCCCACCCCTGCCATGGCTCGCCCCCTGGAGCTCGCGCGGGGTCGCCCAGGGCTCGGGGTCCCATGTGTGGTTCAACGCCGTCCACCACCGCCGTTCGAGCTCGCGCGCGTCACGCCCAGCAATGACCCCAATACGCCAGACTTGTCCAGATGCGGCAAAGCCTCGGTAGCCTTCGCCATCGTCGAATCCACGGACCACGAGATCTATGCACCAGCTCGCAGGATCTATCCACGCCGGCACAGACGCGGATCGGCTCGGGTTCTCATCGCTGCGACGGTGTTCCTTGCTGTCCTGTGGGTTGCCCAAGGCGATGCCGAGGCTCATGTGCACGCGAGCCTGACAACCGCTCCAGACGGGATGAGCACCTTGTCCTTGAGCTTCTACCACGGCTGCGGATCGAGCCTCCCCACGACCTCACTCAAGGTGAAGCTCCCCGAGGGGACCGCGGACGTCGTCGCACAGAACCCGGCCGGATTCTCGTCCCAGGTCGGCACCACCGAGCTCACCTGGAACGGTGGACCGATCCCATATTCACAACGTGCTGACTTCGTCGCGACCATGAGGATCAGCGGCGAACGGGGCGAGACTCTGTTCCTGCCGACAGTGCAGGGCTGCGCTGGCGGTGAGGAGCTATGGATCGAGAAGACTGCTGACCCCGAAGCCCCCAACGCCGCGCCGCGCGTGGTCTTGACCCAGACCGTTGCGCCCGTTTCAGCCACCACCACGATGCCGGCCACTCCTTCACAAGAGGGGTCACCAGGGATCGTCTCCGAGCCCGGCAAGACGACGGCGGCACCGACTGCGAGCAGTCCGGCTGGGCCAGACCCAGGTGTGCCAAGTGCCGACACAGCGGGCGCTCAGGCAACGACCGGATCGTTCACGACAGCACCGGGCACCACCGGACCGGGCACCACCGGACCGAGGCCAAGGGTGGCAGCTTCCTCGACTGACTCCCCTGGTGGGATCGTCTTCTTGGTGGTCAGTGCGGTGATCGCGCTAGGGGCTCTCGTGATCTTCCTCCGACGTCCCAAGCGACCGAGCCGGATGAGCGACACATGACCCGCATCCAAGGTCTGCTTGCTCACCCCAACCCGCCTCCAAGCACGGCGCAGAGCCGAGCCGGGCCTGAGCCAGGCCAGAGCAGGGCCGCGCGATGAGCACCCAGGCCATGTCCTTGTTCTTCACCTTCCTGGCACTGACGTCCTTGCTGGGCGCAGCGGGGTTCTTGATCCTCTCGGGTGCGAACCGGACCTCCCAGGGCAAGGACCTGTCGCCTACCGTCACAGATCTCATACGCCTTGCATTGCCTCTTGCTTGGGCTGTCGCAACCGTCTCCACCCTCGGAAGCCTCTACTACTCAGAGATCGCGAAGTTCAAGCCTTGCCCGCTTTGCTGGTACCAGCGCATCGCCATGTACCCGTTGGTCCTCCTGCTGGGCATCGCGACGGTCCGTCGAGACCGCTCGATCCGAGGATATGTGGCTGCCCAGGCAGGGGTCGGAGCTGCGATTGCCCTGTACCACTCATTCATCCAAGCCTTCCCACCCGAGGGCGGCTCGTCGTTCTGCACGGTGGAGGCACCTTGCACCGAACGTTACGTTTGGGAGCTCGGTTTCGTGTCCATCCCGTTCATGGCACTCTCAGGGTTTCTGTTCATCATCTCGCTGATGGTCTTCACCGGACTTGGAGAGCGCTCATCGACCCCGACGCCACTCACCCCAGCCGAAGGCGACAGCTCAGAGGAGACGTGCCCAACATGATCGATCCAGTGGGCCGACCCAGGGTTCACCGTGACCCGGGTGGGGATGCGTTGCCCACCCGCGACGCCCGCGGTCGCGACAGGCTTGTTCTGGTCTGGACCCAGGGGTGGCCGACATCATGAGCAACCGTCCGAATCCCAGACCGTCACGCCGCGTGGCTCCACGGCCGAGCGCTTCGGAGGCTCCCAGCCGCGTACCTCTGATGATCGGCTTGGCGGTGCTGGTGATCATCATCCTTGCCGTGGTTGCCTTCCTCGCAACCCGCCAGGGAGGCGGTGAGAGCGGCTCAGGTCCATCAGCGACAGCTGTCCCCAAGTCTGAGCTTGTCTACGGCGAACCGACCGTCCAGGGAGCGGCCCTCCCCGAGTACCCAGAGCAGGGACCGGACCCGGCCCTGGGCATGAAGGCACCGGTTGTCACAGACCAGCAGTTCGACGGCAAGAAGCTCACCTTCCCGACACCGGGCAA
>JAHFUU010000455.1:2582-3175 GCA_023264915.1 Microthrixaceae bacterium
GGGCAAGCCTGCGGTCATCGTGTTCGTGGCCCACTGGTGTCCTCACTGCCAGCGGGAAGTACCGCTGCTCGCCCAGCACCTGAACGGCGGGGGGTTGCCAAGCGACGTCGAGCTCTACGCGGTGTCGACCGGTGCCAGCTCCGACAACCCCAACTTCCCACCCAGCTCATGGCTCAACAAGGAGCACTGGCCGGTCAGAACAGTGGCCGACGACTCGAACAAGCAGATCGCCAAGGCCTTCGGCCTCACCGGCTTCCCCTACTTCGTCGTAGTGGATGCTCAGGGCAACGTCGTAGCCCGCGCGAGCGGTGAGCAGACCATCGAGCAGTTCCAGCAGATGTTGACCAAGTCCCGGACAGCTGCGGTACCACCCGTGACCAAGTAGTGAGGCCCTGGACGGCTGCTGGGCGCTTGCTGCTGCCCGTCGCCGTCACCGCCAGGGAACCCGACGGTGACGGGGGCGCATGGCCGAAGGCCATGCCTCGGGGCAGCCCCGAGGCAACTGGAAGCCTCCTTCTCCCGAACGCCTCTCGTGGGGCACGCGGAGGCCTCGAGCTTGGTTTCGGGAGCCTTGACCGTCGGAACTCGACATC
>JAHFUU010000456.1 GCA_023264915.1 Microthrixaceae bacterium
GGTCATCGGTCGGCCGGTGGCATCGGCCAGCCGCGAAAACCGGTTCCTCGTCGTCTCGCTCACCCGGATCGTGGTGCTCACGCCCGTTAGTCTACACTCAGGTAGATTGTTCTGTCTACAGCATCGGAGGTCCGCCGTTGCGGGCGACAGGTGTGTTCGAGCCCGGACGACTGCGGATCGAGCTTGATGAGGACGGTTCTTCAGCCCCTACGACGAGTTCTCCCTCGCGTACGGCCCCCCGTACGGCCCCGAGCGTAGCGGGAGTCATAGCGGCCCTCCCGTCCGAGCAGGCTTGCGAGGACGGGCGAGGGCAGCTCGTGGAGGTGATGGGATTCGAACCCACGGCCTCTTCGATGCGACCGAAGCGCTCTAGCCGGGCTGAGCTACACCCCCTGGGCTTGGACAGGCTACTCGCCTCTGACCGGCTGGTGAGAACCCAAGATGAGCGATTGAGGTCGGGACACCCATCGGCCCCAGCCACTCAGACCCGTCAGGCCGGGCCGGAACCCCGCTGGGTGGATTGATTCTGGGACTCGATGGCCCGTTGGAGACGTGTCTGCAACACGGTGGTGGTCACGTCGCCCCGGGTTCGCTCGAGCACCGCTCTCAACGAGTCGAGCGTTCGCCGTAGGCCACCCGTCAAGGCGTCCGGGTAGTCGATCACGACCAGCGCCTCATAGACGTCGTCCATCACCCCGAGGAGCTCTTCACCGCGGTCGAGCTCACCGGACCGCAAACGGTCAAGCAGGTGACGGCGCAACTCGCTGGCCGCCTCGGCGAGGCCCTTGACCCATGACACCGGAGAGACCGCGAGGTCAGTCGGAGACGGTATTGCGAGACCGCCGACGAGAACGGCGACCATGTGAGCCTCGACGAACTCCCTCTCGGCGTCGCCCAGGAATCCCGCCGACGCGACCTGTGGGAACGGCGCCACCACCGCTTGCGCCTCTCGGATGGCCGTCTCGGACTCGCGGGCGAGCTCTGCGGCCCTGTCTGGCTGAAGCCTGTGCACAGCCCTGATCGAGCTGCCCGCTGCGCGGATCGCCCTGCGGCACGCGGGCAAGGCCTGCTCTCGCGCGGCGTGGGCCGCGTCGAGGGAGTCACAGATCAGGCTCACGGTGGCCGCTAGCTCGCGTGGCAGCTGGCGGGGATCGTCGCCCTCCCGACCGAGGTCACTCCCAGATGCCTTCATCGGTGATCCGGGCATCGCGCAGATCGCCTGCCCAAGGTGGTCAGTTGACCGAGCGGTGCAGGAGCATCGACCGCGGATCGCGGGCGCGGGCTGTGACCGCCGTCGGGAGGTAGCGGACCTTGGCCTGGCGCTCGCTGTGTATTCGCTGGGCCCTGACCAACAAGAACACGTAGGCGCCCAGGCACGCGACGACTGCCAGGTTCACCAGCCACAGCTTGCCGCCCACGACCAGGGCAAGGAGCAAGGTGACAGATGCACCAGCACCCAAGCCAACCAGTATGTTGAGCCGACGCCGGCGAGCCTCGGTGAGCGTCATGCGCACCGCGGGGCGGCGGTTGATGGGCCCGAACATGACAGGGACGTTCGGAGGGGCGAGGGTGCGGCGTTGGCGTGGCAGGGAGACCATGGAGCCGTGGGCCGACGGAGTGGTCCGCTCGAGCACCGACAGATGCTTGCTGAACGAGGTGATCGAGTTGACGCTGCGTACCTGGGTGCGGTCGCGCAACCAGGACAAGATCAGGCCAGCCCAAGCAACAGCGAGGATGAACAGGACCACAAACAACGCTCCGTGCCTACCTTTGCTGTTCGGTGACCTTACGCATTGCCCACCATGGATTGGTGGATGGTGGCCACACCCTGGGGTTTCGCGGTTGACAGCCCATCTGCGCCCACCAGGGCGCACTTCGGGCCGATCACGTTGTTACGTTTCTACTACGAATCGCAACAACGTGCCAACAACGTGGCGAGAACGGCGCTACGCCGAAACCTTCAGTCACCGAAGTCAGACGCCGAGGCGGTCACCTCTGAATCGACTGCCAGGTCGAGGCCAGCGGTGGGATCGCGGCGGTAGGTGCCGGACCGACCGCCGGTCTTCTCCCACAGGGCGACATCCCCGATGACCATCGAACGGTCAGCGGACTTGCACATGTCATAGATCGTCAGGCATGCGACCGTGCATGCGGTGAGCGCCTCCATCTCGACGCCTGTGCGGTCGATCGTCTCGACCTGGGACTCGACCTCGATGAAGGAGTCCTCGATTCGGAAGTTCACGAACACAGAGCCGACCAGCAGTGGATGGCACAAGGGGATGAGATCCGGAGCGCGCTTGGCCGCCTGGATCCCGGCCACCCTGGCCACTGCCAGCACGTCCCCCTTGGCGATCGCTCCCTTGGCTACGAGTCCGGCCGTCTCGGAGCGCATGTGGACACGTCCCCTCGCGATCGCCCGCCGGTGTGTCGGCTCTTTGGGCGTTACGTCCACCATTCGGGCACGGCCCAGCGGGTCGAGATGCGTGAGGCCTTGTTCTGACATGGTTGGGAAGTGTAGGCCACGATCGTGGGGCCCTTGAGGTTGAGGCACGGTGAAGCGCGAGCCAACCTCTGGCCGGGCAAGCTCGAGTTGGCACCACAGCGCAACGCTCCATCGAGACACACCTTCGAGCTTTCTTGTACGAACCGTGAGCGGCACCGTCCGGGCCGTTCGCGCGGAACCAGGTGGGCCGCCTTTGGGCGCCCGAGAAGATGAGGGGTCGACGATCCGATCCGATCACATGACTCGTCGGGCAGGGCAGTTCCCCTTGGAGCTTGCCGGGTTCAGCCGCCGATCTGGCTCATCGAGCGGCGTGGCCGGATGAACTGGACCTGGTTGATCTGGTGGCCCGCCCACTTCGCTGCAACGTTGCCCCGGATGAGTCGGGCCAGCTCGCCGTCGGTGACACCTTCACGAAGCGGGGCGCGCAGGTCGACCTCGTCGAGAGCGAACAGGCAGTTGCGCACCTGACCCTCGGCGGTCAGGCGGATCCGGTCGCACGACTCGCAGAAGGGCTGGGTCACCGACGCGATGACGCCCACCTCCCCGTCGCCGTCGGCGTAGGTGAAGCGCTCTGCCGGCTCTGACTGGCCGGCCCGCTGCGACAGCGGGAACGTCTGGGCGGCGGTGGCCGCGCCCTTGACTGCTGAAGGCCCCGCGACCCCGCTTT
>JAHFUU010000457.1 GCA_023264915.1 Microthrixaceae bacterium
CGGCTCGCTCCATCAGGTCGGTGCCGGACACATCGAGCGGCGAGTCGACGATGGCGATCCCGACGCTCGCGGCGATGGTCAGGACCAGGTCGTCCACTGCCACGGGTTCAGAGAACGAGCGCAGCACCCTGGCAGCGGTCGAAGTCGCCACATCAGGCGAGGCAAGAGGAGCGATCAACACCATGAACTCGTCACCACCGAGGCGCGCCACCCTGTCTGTCGTGCGGACAGCGGTCGAGATGCGGGTGGAGACCGCGCGGAGGACCTCATCGCCCACAGCGTGACCGAAGCTGTCGTTGATCTGCTTGAAGCCGTCGAGATCGATGAACAGCAAGGCGGCCCGTGTCGCCTCTGCACGGGCGCGCCTGAGTGCATCGTCGAGCTCTCCCAGCAACGCTGCACGGTTCAGGAGGCCGGTCAGGTTGTCATGACTCGCCTTGAACTCGAGCTCGTCCTGGGAACGCTTCTGTTCGGTGATGTCAGTGTGAACGATCACCGCTCCGCCGTGGATACCGCGAAGCGGGGTAGCACGAACGCTGTACCAGCGGCGGTACTGACCGCGCTCGAACGGCACGTCGATCTCGATCTCGTTGGTGTCACCCTCCAAGATCCTCCCCACGCCGACGGCGAGGTCATGAGAGCCCGAACGGAGGTGAGAGCCGATCGCATCGCTGTAAGTGGACCCGATGGCCAGCGGATCCTCGGGGACCTTTCGTGGGACCGTCGCTGTCAGGAGTGCCGACCACGCCGGGTTGGCAGCGACCACCTTTCCCCCGGCGTCGAGGACGACCATCGCGTCAGTCACCGAGTCGACGATCTCGCGCTGGAAGATCGCTCGGTCTGCCAGCTCGTCGGCGAAGAGGCGCTCGCGCTCGCGCGCTCGAAGTCGAAGGTACATCACGCTCGCAGCCATGACGCTGGCCAGGAACCCCCCGATCAGCAGGATCAGGTAGGTCCCGGGAGGCTGGTTCGCATCTGGGGTGCTCCAGACGGTGAGGTGGAAGTCGACACCGTCGAGCTGGAAGGAACGTTCCTGCTCGAAGGCGGCGGAGCTCCTCGGGCCAGCCGAGCCCTCGACTTGGGCAACGCGTGACAGGTCTGGTCGCTGGCTCATGCCCTCGTCGGTGAGATCGACAGTGAGGCTGAGGCCTAGACCCTGTGGTGTTCCCTTGGCTGCCTCGGCAACGACGTCCTGGAAGCGAGCCACTGGTGCCGCTGTCCACCCGATCGGCTCCCGGGCACCCTGGGTTGCATATACGGGCACCCCGATGAAGAAGTCCACGGCGAGCAGGTCGCGAACGGGAACCTGCTGGTTGATGTCGGCGATCCGTTGCAGCACTGGGTCATGCTGGAAGCTCCCGACCACGCCCCTTCCGGTCTGGCTTGACACCGCAAGCAGGTTGGCGATGGCTTTGATGGAGCTGATCTCAGAGCCCACGGGCAGCTGGAGGTCGGTGTGCCCGGGCACGTATTGCACGAGGTAGTACTGGGGCCACGTCGGTTCCTCGCCGGGTGAGATCGAGATGGGTGTGAACGCAGGGTTGGCCGCCTTGGCGGCAGCGAGGAACGAATCCAGGTTCTCCTTGTCCACTCGGGCGAGGTAGAACACCGCCACGAGCGAGGGGAGCCGATCAAAGACCCGCGCAGTTCGGACATAGTCAGCGAACTGGGTAGGCGTCGCGTTGGGCACGCTAGCTATGAGGGCACCGACGTCCTCCACGGCAGTGAAGCACTTGCGGATGTCGTCTTGCACGCCCCGAGCGGTCTGCTCTGCACTCTGGTCGAACTGCGCCTCGGCGTCCGCCCGGGCTGTCCGCAGAACCGAAGCGCCGATGATCCAGGTGAGAAGCAAGCATATGGTTCCGGTCGTCGCGCCAGCGACCAGAGCGGGGGTCCTTCGGCCGCGAGCTGCCCTTGGCGGTGGAGCCGGCTTGGATCCGTGCAGGGCTCTCCGACGCCTGGTACCCGCGCCCGCCTCGCCACCGCCTGAGCTGACCATCCCGGTCATTCTCGCCTATCTGGCGCCCTAGCGGGGCTTCGCCTCAGCCCCGACGAGTCATGTGCCCCGACGAGTCATGTGCCCCGGCGAGTCATGTGCCCCGGCGAGTCATGTGCCCCGACGAGTCATGTGCCCCGACGAGTCATGTGCCCCGACGAGTCATGTGCCCCGACGAGTCATGTGCCCCGACGAGTCATGTGATCGGGATGAAGGCACTTGTCATGATCGACGCACCGGCAACTCTTCCTCGTCCTGGGGGAGCGCGTCGGCGTCTCCGATCCGGGAGGGGGGTTGTGCCCGTTCGGGGATGACAACGGCAGGAGCTCGGTCAGCTGCGCCTTCACCTTCGTCCGTCTTGGCCGGTGGACGCCACTCCTCCTTGTTGGCATTGCGTTCTAGCAGGTAGGAGATCACATCCGGTGGTTGGGGGTGGCTGAAGTAGTAGCCCTGGGCCAGATCGCAGTTCATCGCTCGAAGCTGGATGACCTGCTGCTCGCTCTCGACGCCTTCGGCGACGGTCACGATCCCGAGGGCCTTGGCCATTCCGATCACGTGCTCGACGATGGTCGTGTCCTCGCGCGAAGCCCCCAGACCGTCCACGAAGGACTTGTCGATCTTCAACAGGTCCAGGCTGAACTGGCGCAGGTAGCTGAGCGAGGAGTAGCCGGTACCGAAGTCATCGAGGGCCAGCGAGACACCGAGGCTCTTGCACTCCTTCAAGGTGGACCAGGACGAGACCACGTCGTACATGAGCGCCCCTTCGGTGATCTCGAGGCAGACCCGATCGGGATCGGCGTCACTGGAGGCGAGACACTCGCGAAGGTGGTCGACGAAGTTCGCCTGCGCGAGCTGACGGGCTGAGACGTTGAACTTGATGTTCAGGGCGGGGCGATCCGGGAACATCTGCTGCCATGCCTTTGACTGCCGGCAGACCTCCTCGAGGACCCAGTTGCCGATGGGGACGATCAACCCGGTCTCTTCGAGTGCAGGGAGGAACTCCTGGGGGTTCACCATGCCTCGAGCGGGATCGTTCCAGCGCAGCAGGGCCTCGGCGCCCACGAGCCGCTTGGTCCACAGCGACACAATCGGCTGGTAGTACAGTCGGAACTCGCCGTTCTCGAGGGCTTGGCGGAGGCGCCGCTCGGCAGTCGATGGGGTGATCTGGTCG
>JAHFUU010000458.1 GCA_023264915.1 Microthrixaceae bacterium
CCTGGGGATCTTCGAGAACGGCCACCGGGTCGTTGACGGGAGCCCACCACACATCGTGCGCGTCGAAGCGTGCTGTCAATGCATCCCTGTCGTGCTTGGCGAACTCCGCGTCGAGGGTCTCGACGACGACCTGCGAGCACTTGCGACGCGCTCGCGCAGTGGCGAAACGCTCGTCATCGAGCAGGTCGCGTCGCCCGAGGGCGTCGCACAGCTTCGGGAAGTGGCGATCTGCCTCGACTCCGAGGAGCCAGAACCAGTGGCCGTCCGCGGCCCGGTAGCAGTTGACCATCGGGTTCAGCTCGCGCTCGCGGGGCACTGCCGGCGAGAGCTTCCCGAAGCGCGATTGGATCCCGAGGTCCCATCCCAGGCAGTAGATGCCGGTGCCCAGCAAGCTGGTCTCTACCAGTTGGCCCTGCCCGGTGTGTTCTCGCTCCAGCAGCGCTCCGAGGATCCCAGCCACGGTTGCCAAGCCAGTCACGTGGTCACCGAAGCCCCCCCTGATCGCCGGCGGTGCCTCCCCTGGCGGCGCCAGGGTCCACGCCACACCGCTGCGGGCCCAGAAGGCGCCGACGTCGTATCCGGCTCGCCCGGCATCGGGCCCTTCACGCCCGTAGCCGCTCACGGATGCGTAGACCAGCCTGGGATTGCACTCGGCCAGACGCTCGGGCCCGAGTCCGAGTCGATCGATCGCCTCGGAGCGCAAGTTGGTGACGAACACGTCCGCACTGGCGACCAGGTCGTCCATGACCAGGCGATCGGCTGCATCTGACAGGTCCAGAACGATGCTTCGCTTGCCCCGGTTGTCAAGGTCGAATGGTGGTGACTCGGGCTGGCCGTGCCCGGCGATCAGGCTGAACACCCGGCGCATGGGATCACCGGCGGGAGGTTCGACCTTGATGACATCGGCTCCCCAGTCCGCCAGAACCCCTGCTGCGCTCGGGCCCGCAACCCACACACCCAGCTCCACAACGCGGACATCCTCGAGCATCGGTCGTCAGGCTAACGGATGCTCTGGCGCCCGAACGGTTACCCTGAGGCGATGGGTTGCTGCTTCGTTGCTCTGGCATCGTGGATATCGCCCAGGCTCGCCCTGTCCATCATGTGGGTGTTCGGCCTGTTCGACCACCGGCTGTCCTCTGCGTTCTCGAGCTTCTGGCTCGGGCTGCTCGGGTTCTTCTTCCTCCCCTGGACGACCCTGGCCTACGCGGTCTGCTTCGCGCCACTGCCGGAGGTGCGCCTGGACGGGGCCATCACACCTGCTGGGGTGAGCGGTTTCGGTTGGTTCGTGGTCATCTTCGCGTTCGTCGTGGACGTCATGTCCTATACCTCAGGTGAGAAGGCACGGCGCGATCGGTACTCGTGACCTCCCGCTTAGACTCGACCCGTGACATCGGCGACCGGACACGAAGACCTCGACACCGGAGACGCTCCAGCGGACCTTGCGATTGGCTCCTTCAGCACGCAAGCACCATGGATCGTCGACCCGGGTTCGATGCCGTGGCGCCGCGGCGTCGATGCAGTCCGGTGGGCGAGCAGGCACCAGCTCCCTGAGCTGATCCGACCCCGAAAGGTGCCGTCGGGGACACGTGTGTTCCGCGTCGTTCGCCATCTCGGCGCCGCTGTCGGGATGTGGGCCGCGGGGGCCCGGCGCAAGGGCGGATCTGAATCCAAGGCCGACATCTCGCGCCGCTTGCGGATCGCTGCTGAGCACCTGGGGCCGACCTACATCAAGCTGGCCCAGATCATCTCCTCGGGTGAAGGCCTGTTTCCCGAAGAGCTCGTGTCAGAGTGCCAGAAGTGCCGCGACCAGGTTCCGCCCGAGCAGTGGGCAGATGTCCGCCAGGTGATCGAGGCTGACCTGGGGCGCCCGATCCAGGACGTGTTCTCCTGGATCGACCGCGAACCGATCGCCGCCGCGTCCATCGCTCAGGTTCACGCCGCTCGTCTGCGAACCGGTGAGGAGGTGGTCGTCAAGGTGCAGCGGCCCTCGGTCGCCCACCTGGTGCACGCGGACATCAAGGTCATGGCCTGGTTGGCCCCGTTCCTGGTCGGCCGCATCCCCATCGCCGCGCTGGCCAACCCGCCCGCTCTGGTCGAGCTCTTCGCCGAGACCATCTCAGAGGAGCTCGACTTCCGCCTCGAGGCCCAGAACATGCTCGACATCGCTCGCGCTTTCGCAGACCTCAACCAGCGCGGCTACGTGGTCCCCCGGCCCCATCCGTCGCTGGTGACACCGCGGGTTCTGGTGATGGAGCGCCTGGATGGGTTCGCCTTCTATGACGTCGCCGGGATCAAGGGCGCAGGAGTCGACACCAAGGGAGTGGTCCGCACCGGGATGATCGGCTTCATGGAAGGAGCGATGATCCACGGCATCTTCCACGGCGACCTGCATGGCGGCAACCTGTTAGTGCTCGAGGACGGCCGCGTCGCGCTGCTCGACTTCGGGATCACCGGACGGATGGACGAGACCAAGCGGCTGGCATTCCTGCGCCTTCTGGTCGGAGCCACGATGAACGACATCCCCAGCCAGATCACAGCCCTGCGCGACCTGGGGGCGCTCCCGCCTGATGTCGACGTCGACGCGATGATCGTCGACCTGAACCTCGACGGCCCTCCGGTCGACCCGACCCAGCTCACCCAGGACGAGATGCTTGCCGAGATACAGGCGATCGTGAAAGGCCTGCTCGGCTACGGAGCCAGGCTCCCCAAAGAGCTCATGCTGTTCATCAAGAACATGGTCTTCCTCGACGGAGCGATCGCCTCACTGGCACCTGACCTTGACCTGTTCGAGGAGATCGGCAACATCTCGATGTACTTCGCGGAGACCCACGGTGAGCGCATCTCCGCCGAGATCGGCATGGATGCCGAGGCCTGGGACATGGACCTCACCGGGGTTCGTGCCTCGTTCGGCGTTGACCCCGACGACGTGACCAGCCTCACCTACCAGGACCTCCAGGAGCGCCGTGAGATCATCCGATCGCGCTTCAAGGAAGGGTCCTCGCGCCCGGGCCACCGCTCTCGCCGCCGCAGGGGCGCTCACCCCAAGGACTGAAGCGCCGCGCCCATCCCGCTCTGGTAGAGGTCCGCGGGCCACGGGCCACGGGCCACGGGCCACGGGCCACCCAGCCACCTCGGGGCTCTGGCCGAGGCAGGATCTAACAT
>JAHFUU010000459.1 GCA_023264915.1 Microthrixaceae bacterium
GCGGTCCAGTGGCACCCCGAGTTCTTCGAGGGCGTGGACGACGGATCGATGCTCGACAACGGACCGATCCTCGCGGAGTTCCTCGACGCTGCATCGGCCTCGCGCCGAGCCGGCTGAGCCGGGCCAGGCATCCGGGGCACCGACGCCGGGGCGCTCGCCGCCGCCCACGTGTCACCACCACATGTCACCACCACATGTCACCACCACATGTCACCACCACATGTCACCACCACATGTCACCACCACATGTCACCACCACGTTTCGCCCGTGCGAACAGCGAGCGGGCCGTTCGCACGGAACCAGGTGTGAGCGCCGACGGCACCCCAGAAGACGAGGGGCCGAGGATCCAATCCCGACCACATGACTCGTCGGACCGGGGCGCAGCCCCGCTAGAGCTCAGTGCTTCTCGGGGAACCACTGGTGGACGAGGCGGTCATAGGTGCCGTCCTCGGTGCTCTTGAGCAGGGCCCTGTCGACCTCCTCGACCATGGGTGACCCGGCCGGGAAGGCGATCCCGTAGTACTCCTTGGTGAAGGGAGAACCGACGAGCGCCACGCGGGACGGCCCTATCCGCTGTACCTGGTAGGCCAGGATCGGGCTGTCATAGACCGCTGCATCTGCCTTCTGGCTCGCGACCCGATCAGCCATGTCGGTGACCGAGTCGACCTCCTCGTAGGCGATGTCGTGAGACTTGAGGTAGCGCGCCGCAGTCGTGCCCCTGACGGTCACGACCTTCCTCCCTGGAAGGTCAGCCGGCGAGTGGATGTCGGTCTGCAGCTCCCTCACGGTCATGTTGGTCGTGACCGTCGCGGTGAAGTGCGCGACGAACACCAGACCGAACACGATCCAGAGCCCGGCGAGCAGGCGACCCAGGTGGGTGCGGGTGACGGTGTCCCCATAGCCGACTGTGGCGACGGTGACGATGGCCCACCACATCCCCTCGGTGACAGCCCGGATGCCGCCGTGGGCGAACTCGGGGTTCTTGCGCCGCTCGATCAGCGCGACGATCGTGCCGACCAGCACGAGAGCTGCCAGGAAGAACCCGAGCAGCATCAGCAGCGACGACGACAGCATTGCCCGGATCGAGCTCGTGATCGGCACGTCGCCGGCACTGGGAACCATGATCTGAAGGCCGCCGTCGAAGTACGGGGTCGAGAAGTCGAGCGACTGCTCACGCTCGCTGGTGATGCTTATTGCCGTCGCTGCAAGGTCGGCGTCGCCGTTCTGCACAGCATCGAGCTGCTCTCCGACGCTTGACACCTCGACGTAGCGGGTTCGCAGCCCCAGGCGGTCAGCAACGTCCTTCCATAGGTCCGCGGTGAACCCGCTGTACCGCTCGTCGTTCTTCTCGATGAACGGTGGGAGCTTGCGGACAGCGACGCGGACCTCGTCGCCGGAGTGGAAGCGCCGCGGGCTTGGATCCTGGCCGGAAGTCGCTTCGGTCGTTGTCGTGGTTCGCTCGTCGTTGCCCTGGTCAACCGACGGTTGATCTGTCCCGCTGGGCTCCTGGGAGGATGAGACCCCGATGCTCAGCCCGATCACGGCCACGGTCACCACCATGAGCACCATGAAGCCCTTTGCCGGGCGGTGCGTGACGCCTGACCTCATGCGGCCGGAGCATATCGGACCGACGTCGCGCGCCGGGCTCGTCGGGGCGGGCGCGGAGATGCGAACCTAGGAGCCATGAGGATCGTCAACCCCGCAGACGGGTCAGAGGTTGCAGAGGTCGATGCCGACAGCAGCGACACAATCGTCGAGAAGTATGCGGCGGCGCGGCAGGCACAGCCTGCATGGGCCAGCCGACCGGTTTCCGAGCGGGTGGACGTTCTGCGCAGGTTCAGGGCGATGGTCGTGTACCGCGCCGAGGACCTCGCGCCCCTGCTCACCTGCGAGACGGGCAAGCCGGTAGCGCAGGCTCGGAGCGAGCTCGACGCGGTCGTCGAGAGGATCGACTTCTTCTTGGACTCGGTCGAGTCGGTCACAGCTGACGACGTGGTTCTCGATGACCCGTCAGGTGGCCTCCGCGAGGTGATCGTGCACGAGCCCCTGGGAGTCGTCGCCAACATCTCGGCGTGGAACTACCCCTACTTCGTGGGCACGAACGTGTTCGTGCCAGCGCTGCTTTGTGGCAACGCGGTCATGTACAAGCCCTCAGAGCTCGCTTCGCTGACGGGGCAGGCAATAGCCGAGATGCTATGGAACGTTGGTGTCCCCGAGGATCTCTTCGCGCTGGTGATCGGTGCTGGCCAAGCGGGCGCGGCCCTGGTCGACCAGCCCGTGGACGGGTTGTTCTTCACCGGGTCATACACCACGGGCCTGCGGATTGCCGAGGCCCTGGCGCCTCGGCTGACCCCGGTCGGTCTCGAGCTGGGGGGCAAGGACCCTGTCTATGTGACCGATGACGTCGACGTCGCGGCGGCCGCTGAGTCTCTCGCGGACGGGGCCTTCTACAACGCCGGCCAGAGCTGCTGCTCGGTCGAGCGGATCTACGTGCATGAGAGCGTTCACGACCAGTTCGTGGACGCGTTCGTCACGACGGTCAAGGGTTTCGTGGTTGGCGACCCGACAGAGGACGCCACCTACGTCGGCCCGGTTGCCCGGCAGCCCCAGCTGGCGGTGCTCGAAGCCCAAGTCGATGACGCGGTTGCCAAGGGCGCTACCGTCCTGACGGGCGGCCACCGGGGGCAGGCGGGCCTGGCGGGTCACGGCGGCCACGGCGAGTCAGCGGCGAGGGGCTACTGGTTCGAGCCCACCGTCGTGGTGGACGTCACGCACGAGATGGCTCTGATGCGGGACGAGAGCTTCGGACCGATCATCGGGATCCAGAGGGTCAACGACGACGCTGAGGCACTCGCTCTCATGAACGACACCGACTACGGGCTCACGGCAGGGGTCTTCTGCCGCGACGAGGGGAGGGCGCGGGCGCTGCTCGCGCAGGTCGACTCTGGCACCGCCTACTGGAACTGCTGTGACCGCGTCAGCCCGCGGCTGCCCTGGAGCGGGCGAAACCACTCGGGCATCGGTTCGACCCTGTCGACAACCGGCATCGAGGTCTTCTGCCGTCCCAAGGCCTTCCACCTGCGCTCACCATCTTGAGGTGTGGGTGCCGGTGTGGATGACCTCGAGGACGTGCAGGTGCTTGAGGGTGA
>JAHFUU010000460.1 GCA_023264915.1 Microthrixaceae bacterium
GTTCTCACCGTACGGGCATCGGCCGCTCACGAAGCGGTTTCCGTCGAGGAACAGTGGCAACACGTTGGAGCTGAGCGCGCAGTTGGCTGTCACCCCAGGCGCGTTCTCTGGTGACATCAAGTCCAGGGCGGCCATCTCGTTGCTCACGAAGTCGGGATGCTCAGCCTTGAGCTGTCGGACCTCGTCAACTGCAACCATGCGGTCCTCGAGCGAATCCCAACCGAGACCAGCATCTCCGTCACCGGATGGCACGTAGAACGAGAAGGTGATCCAGGCGAACCGCGTGGGGCGCAACATCTCTATCAGCTCACCGAGATGACCCTGGTTGACGTTGGTCACCGTGCACTGGGCATGGATCATCGGGCCGAAGTCATCGGGAAGCCGATCGAGGTTCTTCATCACCCGATCGAAGGTTCCTTTGCCACGCAGCTTGTCGTTCTGGGCGGGAGGACCATCGACCGAGACCATGTAGTCGACACGGTGCCCGAAATCGATCAGGGGAAGGGTGCCGTTGGTCGCGATCGTGTTGAAGTCGAAGATCGGTAGGCCCTTGTCGAGCAGCGACCGGCGCAGCATCGGTTCCCCGCCTATCCACAGAGCCATGTCGGGGTGGTGCCGGTCACGTAGACCGGTGATCATCTCGATCATCTCGTCGTCGGGCACCTCCAGCCGCGGGCTGAGAGCCTCGTTCGTGTTGCCCTCGCGGTAGAAGAAGCAGTGCTCACAGGAGAGGTTGCAGCGGTTGGTGATGTTGAGCGAGATGATCGAGTAGTGGGTGTCTTCGCCGTACCCGTGGGTCAGCTCAACCCGCTCGAGCAGATCGATGGCCATGGTGCCTCCCATGCCTTGTCAGGTCCCCGCTCCGTTGATCGTAGGGGGAGACACAGCGCGGGGCCAGGCAGCATGTGTCACATGTCGATGCTTGTGCGCGGCGTGGGCGAAGTTCAGCTGCGGCTAGCAGAGGCCTCGTAGTTCGCGCTCACAATCGGTAGATACGCCTCGCGACACCGGAGAACATGGCGTCCTGCTCGTCCTCGCTGTATCGGCTGGCCATGATCTTGAACGCGTTGAAGAGCACGGCGTGGTCGACCGAGAACCGGTCGACGGGGAAGTTCGACTCGAACATGCACCGCGCAGGCCCGAAGCACTCGATGGTGTGGTGGTACCACCGTTGATGCTTCGAGACGACCTCTTCGGCGTCAGGTCTGGCCGACGGATCGATGTGCCAGCCGTAGCCGTTGTCAGGCATCGCCAATCCTCCGAGCTTGGCTACCACGTTCGTGCACCGCGCGATGTCTGTCATGTCTCTCTTCCATTGCTCGAACACCTCGCCGTGTCGCCCTGCATATGGGCCGACGCCGAGCGGCGTGCCGAAATGATCAAGAACCATCGTGGTGTCCGGGACCGCCTGGGCGAGGTCGAGGAAGTCGCGGTTCTGGGTGTGGTAATGCCAGGTGTCATAGATGAGACCCCGCTCACCCAGGCGGGCGACGCCTCTGCGGAAGTCGGGGTTGGCAGCCCTGCCGGGCTCCGCCGGCCCAGGTATGAGCAACGGTACGTCAGGCGGTGCCGATGACAGAGCATCGCGGATCCCGCGGAAACGGCCACCGCCAGCAGATTCGTGCGCGTCGAGAACCTCGTCGAGTTGTTCGGGTGGCAGCGTCAGATCGCAATGAGCGACGATTCCGGCGATGGTCGCGCCACTTGCCCGCTCGCTCGCGCTGGCCACTGAGGCCGCGAACTCAGTCTCGCCGACGACCCTGAGATGATCGGGGCCCTCGGTCCGGTACTGGGAGCCGCATTCGATGAACACGGTCGACACGACGTTGTGCCCTGATCCGGTGTCGGCGTGCAACTCGTCGAGGAGGTACTGCCCCGTGATGCCGCCCGGGTCGTCAACGGTCCAGAGATGGTGATGGGGGTCGACGATCTCGCGGTCGGGGTCGATGATCTCCATGGGCACGCAGCCTAACCATCGAGCACTCGCGGACGCAGGGCCTCACCGAGCTGGGCGGCGTGACGATGAGGCGAAGTCCTCGCCGGGCTCGTTGGGGCGAGAACGGGAAGGGGGTGCCGGGTCAGCACCGGGCGTGGATCAGCCGCCGTAGCTCATGCCCGTGCTGCGGAGGTTGAGCGGGACGCGGGACGCGTCTCGGACGCCAGCACCGACGACCTCGGCGACGAACACAGTGTGGTCACCACGAGCCACCGTGTCGGTGACCTTGCACTCGAACCAGTAAGGGACCTCGTCCAGGAGCGGAGCACCGGTTGCCACGCCACGCTCGAAGCGATGCCCGTTGACAAGGTCACCCTCGACCTCGGTTGACTGGAAGAAGGCCTTTGTCACATCGAGTTGATCATCTGCAAGGACGTTCACGGCAAACATGCCGGTCTTCGAGATCAACGCGTGGAGGCTGCTCTGGGTGTTGACTCCAGCCGCGACCAGCGTCGGCTCGAAGGAGACCTGGGTCAGCCAGTTGACACCCCCGGCGGCGCACTCGCCGGCATCGGATGCGGTCATCACGTAGAGGCCATATGTGATCGCGCGCAGTGCAACCTTCTTGTCCTGTGGATCCATGGCACTGAGTCTACGGCCCCGCGTTCACCAACCTTCGATGAGCCGACTGCACCACAGGCCTCCCGTCGATCCATCGACCGCGACCGGGCTCCTGACCGCTGTAGCCTCCGCTCGACCGCGAGGCCGTTCGCCGGCGACTGCGAGAGGGGAAGCGCGATGGCTCAGCTCCTGAACCCGATCATCGAGAGCCAACCACAAAGGCATGCACTGGTCGACGAGAGCGGGTCGACGACCTTCGCTGAGCTCGGAGACAGGGTGAACCGGCTCGTGCACGCCATGCGCTCTCAAGGTCTCGAAGCGGGAGACGTGATCGCGCTCATGTGTGGCAACCGGCGCGAGGCCTTCGAGGTGACGATCGCGGCCATGCACTCGTCGCTGGTCGTCGTTCCGGTCAACTGGCACTGGGTTGCCGACGAGCTCACCTACGTCGTGAACGACTCCGGTGCCAAGGCACTGTTCGTGGACGACATGCATCTCGCCGTGGCTCACGCAGCATCCGAGGGGTTCGACGACTGAGGCACTTGTGTCGTCATCGGTGCGGCCGAGGCATCAGGCCCGCCCGACA
>JAHFUU010000050.1 GCA_023264915.1 Microthrixaceae bacterium
CGAACGCGATCGCGTGGCGTCGAACCCCGCCGCACCCGGACAGCATGAGCGTACGCTCCTGCGGCACTACCCGGCGGTGGTACGAGCGACCAGGTCGTTTTCGTCAAGGAAGAGTCTGATTCGCAGCGAGTCCAGGTCGGCAGCCACGGCTTCGGCGTACCAGGGAATGAGCTGAGGGTGGTATCCCTCCGCTGCGACCTGTTGCACCGCCGCATTCACGTCGAGGCCCACCAGAGACGGCGCGAACTCGCGACCCTTGGCGAGGTTGGCCTCGAAATTGTCCTTCGACCGCATAGCGGGAGGATGCCCGAACGAGATGACGCCGTCCATATGCGGCGAGCACGGACGGCGGCATAGGCGGTTCTCGGCAACCATCGCCTTCCCGGGTACGTCACATGCGTGTCGAAAGGGTGTGGGCGTGGCTGTGCTGACGAGTATCCGGGTCGGGGCCGTGCTGTCGGTTGCCGGCATGCTCATGGCTGCTTGTGGATACGACCATCCCGTTCGCGACTCAAGGCCCGGGACTACCCGCGCCGGCCAATCGGCCACGACGCTGGATACACCGCGAGTCTCGTCGAGACCGACGGCGTCACGGCGGAGGTCGCGGCCGTCACCTCCGTGCCCGCCGGTTCACGAGCTGAGCTACATCGTGGGCGTACATCTGCATGCCGTCGGTGCTTGGGCGCACCTCAGCAAGGGGGTAGTCAGGCAGCGGTGCACCTACGCACCCCCTGGGGTGGACGTGGCTGGTGAAGCGGGCGGGTACCGGGACGCGCCGTTCAGTTTCCGTATCCCTGCCGTGCAGGGTGCCCCGACTGTGGAGGCGGCATACGCCCACTTCGCGCTCCTCATCAACCGGTCGTCAGGCAGCCAGAATGCGCTGCGAGGGGCGACGCTCCTTCGGAAGCCGGTCTTCGGCCCCGGTGCGTTCTTGCTCCGCGTGCCCGGGCACGGCCTGCCCAGGCCGGCGAGCTGTGAGGTGGTTGAGGCGAACGGGAACGGGCAGCCGATCGGGGTGATGGTGCGCGCCATTCGGGGGCAGCCTCGCCCGGTCAAGCGCCTCTGCCGTCAGGCGGTTGCAGCGGCCCATATGCTGCCTTGACTTCGCCGCTGGCGCACGTCAAGGCCTTCCTGCCTGGTTTGTCCAGAACACGGCAGAGTGTCTCCGGGAGATCTCCCGAGCTGCAGGTGCACGCCAACTTGTTCCGAACCAAGGCCTGTGAGGTCTGACGACCAGGGGAAGACCTCTTCGCCGATCGAGATCGGGCCTGGCGGAGTTGCCGCATATCGGCAGATGCGCGGTGACAGCGGCCCAGTGAGCGTGCGTTTGGTGCCGTCTCGTCATGCACGAGATCCCGTCAGCGGTCGCCGTCTAACTCGTAGCTGAGCTCTGGCGTGCCGTGGGTCATACGGTGTACTATTTTGCTAGTACAGTCAGTACTGCACGGATGGAGGCGGGGCAGCGTGTTTCGACTCGATGCCGGAAGTGGCGTTCCGATCTATCGACAGTTGATGGAGCAGGTACGTCGTGACGTGATGCTCGGGAGGTTGGTCGCCGGTGATCAGCTTCCGCCGCTGCGTGAGGTTGTCGATGCGCTGGCGATCAACCCCAACACGGTGGTGAAGGCCTATGCCGAGCTCGAGCATGAGGGACTGGTGGTTCGGCGACAGGGCATGGGGACGTTCGTGGCCGCGGTGTCCCCGGCCGGCGTGTTGGTCGCGCCGGCGGCGGTGCGCGATTCGCTACTGCGCTGGGTCCGACGGGCCGCTGCGGCGGGCCTGAGCCGCGAGCAGATCCGACTGCTGGTGTCGATCGCCCTCGATGACGAAGCTTCCGATGAAGAGCGTGCAGAGTGTGGAGTGGCATGACCGCTGCATTGGCTCTGAGGGGCCTGGGACACCAATACCGGGGGGGCGGCTGGGCTCTGCACGACTGCAACGTGGAGGTTCCGACTGGGCGGGTGGTCGCGTTGGTCGGGCCCAACGGAGCCGGCAAGACGACACTGTTGAACATCGCCGCGGGGCTGCTGCGCCCGACGACCGGCGCGGTGCAGGTCACCGGCGAAAGGCCGGATCGACAGTTGGCGAGGATCGGCTACGTTGCCCAGGACGCGCCACTATGGCCACGCCTACGCGTCGCAGAGGTTCTCGAACTGGGGCGGTGCATGAACCCTGGGTTCGACGCCCAGCTGGCTCAGGCGCGCGTCCGCGCCCTGGAGATCCCGACTCGGGCCCGCATCAACGCACTCTCCGGCGGCCAGCGTGCCCAGGTGGCGCTGACCCTGGTACTGGCGAAACGGCCACAGCTGCTGCTGCTCGACGAACCCTTGGCGAACCTGGACCCTCTGGCCAGACGTGAGTTCCTCACCTCCATGTTCGCCACCTGCGCCGAGGACGGCGTCGCGGTGTTGTTCTCCTCCCATGTGATAGCCGAGCTCGAACGCATCTGCGACTACCTCGTGGTGCTGTTGGCCGGGCACGTGCAGGTCGCCGGAGACATCGACGACATACGTGCCAGCCACCAAGTCGTGACCGGGCCGCTCGACTGGCCCCAACACACCCAGGGTGTGAACTTGGTCAGCGCCAGCAGCACGGCAGGGCGAACGGTGGCGTTGGTGCGCCCAGAGCCCGGGCAGCGGTTCGGCCCAGGGCTGGAAGAGTCCGAGCCAACATTCGATGAGCTGGCCTTGGGCTACCTCTCGGGCCCACAGGCGCCTGCCACCCAGGTGTCGGCATGAAGTGCGTCCTGTGGCTACAGCACCGCGGCCAGCTGCTGTGGACCGCGCTCGTGCTCGGGGTCGTCGTGGCCACCACGACTGCGGTGTCGCTCAGCGCCGATCAGTGGCTGACCAACTACGCCCACTGGCTGGCGCAGCTCCGCGACACTGGCTGCCCACTCCCGGCCGCACGGAGCGGGGCGATTCACACACCCCCGCCGATCTGTCACACCATGCTCTTGCGCTACTTCGGTGGCCAACAGAACTCCTTCGCGCACAGCTACAACTTCGCCATCCCCGTCCTCGAGGAAGGCATGCCCCTGCTCATGGTGATCATCGGCGTGCTCGTCGGGGCTTCCGTGGTGGCACGCGAAGTCGAACAACGCACCCAGCACGTCGCCTGGACCCAATCCATTCCACGCCGACGCTGGTATGCCACCAAGGCCGCCGTGCTGGCCCTCGGGCTTGCGCTGGCCGGCCTCATCGCCGGCTATGCCAACCACCGAGCCCAGATCCCGCTCACCCACGGCGCCCTGACGAGCTCACGCTGGATCTGGTTCTTCTCCATCGACCTCGCCCCCGCAGCCGAGGCCGTGCTGGCCTTCGCTCTGGCAACCACCATGGGCGCCTACCTTCGACGCACCCTGCCGGCCATCGGCGCCGCGCTGGCCAGCTTCCTGGCCCTCTTCCTACTTACAGAATGGGTCATCCGCCACCTCACCCCCACATCCAAGGCCGCCGGACACCTAGGCACACCGGCCAGCAGCTGGGACATGGGCGGCGGCCGCTACCACCCCGCAAACCAGTACTGGCCCCTCCAAGTCACCTACGCCGCCATCCTGCTCACCCTCGCCCTCGCTGTCCTCGCCATCGGGTGGCGCGCCACCCGACCTCGAAGTGTGGTTTAAAGCACCTCGTCGACATGATCGCTCACGGACATTAGATGAGTGCGTTTTGTAACTCCTCGGGCCCTATCCAGTCAAAGACGGAGCTCCCAGCCGAGCAGTCGTTCAGTGACGACGAAACCCAGTTGCCCGTAGACTTGCAGAATCTGAGGCGACTCTCCCCAAGTGTCCACGTCCACAGGACCTGGACCGAGGAGAGCGCACGCCGCCCCGAGCAGACGCAGGCTGTGCCGTGCCTCCCGGCGCTTAGCAACTACTCCGGGTTGGTCGACCACCCTCTGGTCGGGCCAGACCCTGCAGAGCCCGATAGGCACGTCGTCCTCGGACAGGCAGAGGACGACCGAACCATCGGTTGGCAGCGACTGAGCCCGGTCTACCCACTTGTGGCCCCACATGCCCGCAAAGGCCTCGCCCAGCAGCGAGGCGTAGAGGTCTGGCTCCACCAGAGGGAGCGGGTCGCCCGACGTCGGCTGCTCGGCGTACAGGTGCGCGTATCCCGGCTTGGAGACGAATCCGTCCAGGCCAGGCATGCTGCCGTGTGCCCAAAGGAGTTCCGCGCCAAGGCCCCGTGCCTGATCAACGATCTGGGTCGCGGTCAACCGGGTCTCACCGAGGTCGACTTCAGCCACGGTCTCGCCCTTGCTACTCCGACAGATCAGCAAGTCGTTCATGGCGCGAACATCGTCGTGGCCTTTCGCCTCCTACGACTGGATTCCATTCGGCGCCTGGGCACATCCGCTCATCGGCTGAGCGTGCACCGGACAGCGGCATGACAGCTCGCTTTGGCCTCAGCCGATCACGGATGCAGGGTCGAGCCTCAGGTCGAACATCGGGTCAGGGCCAAACCGAGCGTGGAGCGTGTGAATCGCGTCGCCCCACGACAGGGCATCGAACTCGACTGCTACTTCACCACCACCATCCGTGCGAACGGTTCCGCTAAACGTCAGCATGGGTGCTCACATCGCGGATGCTATCCGCTCGTCATGAGCACGGCGTCATCGCGGCAGGTGAGAGTGCATCAGGCGAGTCTGAGGAGCCCGTCGATGATGAGGACACCGCCGATCCCCAACGCGAGCCACACGCGCACCGCCCCTGCCTGCTCCGATAACCAAGTCTGAGCCCGGACGAAGACCACCTCGGCACGGTCTCCGGCGACGATCACGATGCAGACGGGCACGGAAACCAGGAGCGTCGAGATGACGACATAGATCGCGACCAGGCCGGCATCCGCGATCTTCCCCACACCTGCATCCGTGACTGTAGCCATGGCCAGAACGGTGAGAAGCAGACGCTTCGGACCCCCGAACCCGAGCAATCCGGCCATCGACGCCGACGCGGCCGGACCGACAGTCCGTAGTCCATCGAGGATCGCCGTGGCTCGCGTGCTCCGCGCCTCCGGGGTCGGCGGCGGTGCATGTCGAGCCCGGAAGCCGATGACGACGAGCGCGATGCCGAGCCCGAGCGTCACGGCGGTTCTGAGAGCGTCGTGGGATGGGACCCGATTCACGACTGTCTGGCCCAGCCGGAAGCCCAGGCCGCATGCGAGCAACGTCCCGACCATGAACCCCGTAAGGAAGGCGATGCCATTGATGCGCGGCCGCTCACTTCGCACGACGAGGAAGGTGGCAGACAGTACGAGCGCACTCGCCGCTGCTGCTAGCCCGTAGACCAGCACCTGAGCGACAGCAGCGATCACGATCCCGGCTGCTCACAGGGAGGAGCTGGCCTGGTGGCACCCCGACGCACCCACACCGGCCAGGTCACCCAGGCACGTTACCGCGTCGCTAGCAGTGGTGACCGCTCATCGACATGTCAGTGCGTCGGACAGCGGCATGAGCGACACTCTTCTTAGCCGGTCAACATTGCTATGCCGTCGGCCCTCAGGACGAACTCTGAATCGTGGCCGTACTGGTGATCGAGTTTCTCAAGGGCGTCAGCCCAAGAGTCAGCCTCGATCGTGACCGTCTCCTGCTCGCCGTTGATCAAGACCGTGCCGGTGAAGATCGCTAGATGAAGACTGGTCTCCACTTCCTCCTCGAGTCGCCCGTGGACCGACCTGCCTGAACCGAGCACCCTCGATCTTGCAGCGGGGTTGCTCTCGAGAAGTCCTCGTTGGACAGCCGTGTTCAGGGCACTGGTCAATGTCGCACTGGTGCCCGCGAGAGACGGGACGGATAGTGGCGATGCCCCGTGCCCGTCGTTCTGTGCCAAGAACACGTACATGCGTTCAATGTGTGCCGCCCGGAGCCCGTCGAGACGGAGGTTCCCGAGATATGGCACGAGATAGCGTCGAACGTGAACTTCGTGGAAGGCGTAGGTCGATACCCGGCGCGAACGCTTGCCCGCAAGCCAGTCCTCCAAGAACTCCCCTACCGTCGAGGTGGGGCCTAACCCTTCGCCCTCCACAGACCAAGGATGTGGAGGGCGGTCACCTATGTCCATGCGCTTCCTCGCTCAAGGAGACTCCAGACCGAACGGCGGTGGCTCCCCGCCGGTACGAGTTCGGACCCGATGCCGCATGCGGATTGGTCGCGTCGCGACCACGCCCGTTGGGGGGCCGTCACGCCCCGGTCAGAGGGGCTAGGGCCTGCCATCCGCTCATGAGCCATGAGCGTGCACCGGACAGCGGCTGAGGTGAGTGTGCTTGCTGTCGCATCGAGCGACATCCTAGTTCGTTACCGGAGCGCTACACGCCGCCGCCGCCCGCGCCGGCGCCTGGCGGGAAGCGGTTGATGCCTTCTCGGGCCTGCTGGAGCTCGTCTGCTGCGGCCTGGTCGTGCGCCGCATCCCGCCCCGCCCGCCTCTGGGCGCGGGCGACTCGCCACTGGCGCATGTACTCGGTGAGCCTGGCCTGAAAGGCGCGCATGCCTCAGGTTAGCGGGAGGGCAGCCCGTCGGGAGTACCGCTCATCGGCATGAGAGTTACGTTCGGCCGTGCCCGTCAGCCGGCGGTGTGACGCGTTCGTGGACGGTTCGTGGCGAACAGACGGGATCGGTCTCTTGATTCCTCCTGGAACCAGCCGGGCAGGTCGGCTCGTGCGGTTGCAGGCGCGTAGTAGGTGGGGTCCTTCTTGAACAGGGGCAGGGCCTGGTCGACGGCTACAGATTGCGTGGCCCGGGTCTGGTCGGAGGGGATACCGGTGTCCTCGACCACGACGAGGACGTTGCCGGCCCGGGCGACGCGCAACACATATACCTCCTGGTGAGGTCCACCTCGCTGTTGGGCGAAGTTCTCGTCGTAGTCGGGGACCACCGGCCCCGAGGGACGTTGAATCGCGGGCGGTCCAGCGTTGGGGTCGGCGGGACGGCACGTCTTGAGCTGATGGAAGGCGTCAAGGAACGCGCGATGAGCTTTGGCACGGTCGGCGTACTGCAACAGGTACTCGTTGACGCGGGCATGGTTTGCCCTTGAGGCGCCGCCAAGCCACGTACCCGTGTAGGTCGCCGATTCCGCCTTCAGGGCGGTGGCTCCCCAGGTGCTCATGACCCTGATGCACGGCAGCAACTGTGGCGCCGGAGCGCCGAACTGCCGGAGCACGTGCCAGCCGTTCGCGTTGTTGTGCATGAACGGGTCCGGGGCTAACACCTCACCTCCGGGGACGTCGGGACGAGGCACACCGACGGGTTCTGTCTTCGTGGGCTCGGCCCGGTTCGTCCCCACCAGAAGGACCACTGCCGCGGCCAGTGTGGCTGTCGCCGCACCGATGGCCGCGGCGACACGGCGCCGGTGTTGCATGGCACGGATACGGCCTCGGATCTCCTCGAGCCGTTCCGGCCTCTGCCCGTCGATGGTCGAGACATGGTCGCGCAAGAAGGCGAGCTTTTCTGGGTTCACGACCCGCTCCTGTCGTCCTCGGTGGCCAACGCGCTGTCCAGCCTGAGCTTGGACAGGGCTCGGTGACACTGGCTCTTGACCGTGCCTACAGAGCACCCGAGCAGCTCCGCAGTTTCGACCTCGGTTCGGTCCTCCACGTATCGCAGGACGACGACGGCCCGCTGCCGTCGCGGCAGACGGCCCAAGGCAGCCCACACCTCACCGCCGGAGATCGGCCACTCTCCACTGCCCGGCATGGCCCGTTCGGAGATGACCCCGGAAGGACGCTCGTGAGACGACCTGCGCCGCCACCACGACACCGAGGTCGTCACCAGAATCCGCCGCACATACGGCTCCGGGTCGCCGTTGATCCGTTTCCAGGAGAACCACGCTTTGGCGAGGCTGGTCTGCACCAGATCCTCGGCCAACTGCATGTCTCCGACCAGCAGGTAGGCCGTTCGCAAGAGCGCAGGCGAACGGGACACGACGAAGTCCTCGAACTCCACAGTGCTCGCCATCGCCAGCCCCCTCCGGGTGGCCCGCCCGAGTCCCTTTCAGCTTCCGTCCTACTACGCCAACCCGCCCCGAAAAGGTTGCACCAGCCGCCTGCTTCACGGGAGCCCAGCGGCCCACGGGCTCACCCGGGTGTCACCACACCCATGCCCCATGGTTCGACCTTTTCGACTCGGTGAGAACCTGGCCAACCTCTGGCCATCGCAGCGACTCCACGCGGGCGGACCACCCAAGCGCTGAACCTGCGTCACTCTGGAGGGGGCGTGGTTGGACCGCGCCGAGTTCGGCTGGAGCGAGCTTCAGCGGGCGCGGCGGCGGAGGCGGTCGATCTCCATGATCACGACCGAGCGGGGCTCGAGGCGGAGCCAGCCGCGGGAGGCGAAGTCGGCGAGGGCCTTGTTGACCGTCTCGCGGGAGGCGCCGACCAGCTGGGCGAGCTCCTCCTGGGTGAGGTCGTGGTGGACGTGGACGCCGTCGTCGGCGGTGCGGCCGAAGCGGTCGGCCAGGTCGAGGAGGGCCTTGGCCACGCGGCCCGGTACGTCGGAGAACACCAGGTCGGCGTTGACGTCGTTGGCCTTGCGGAGCCGGCCGGCGATCTGGGCGAGGAGGCCGCGGGCGACCTGGGGGCGGCCGTCGAGCCACTTGAGAAGGTCCTCGTGGGACAGCGAGAGGAACGACGAGTCCGTCACCGCGGTCACGGTCGCCGAGCGCGGGCCGGGGTCGAACAGGGACAGCTCACCGAACATCTGCGCGGGGCCGAGGATCGCGAGGAGGTTCTCGCGGCCGTCGCTGGAGGTGCGGCCGAGCTTCACCTTGCCGTCCATCACGATGTAGAGCCGGTCGCCCGCGTCGCCCTCGTGGAAGAGGACGTCGCCCCGGCGCAGCTTGGTCTCGCTCATCGACTGGCGCAGGGCCGTGGCTGCCTCGTCATCGAGCGCGCTGAACAGCGGTGTCTGACGCAGTACGTCGTTGTCCACGACCACCCTCCATGCCCGCGTGTGCACGCCGTACGTCGGTCGTCGCAGCCAGTGGGCACGCTGATCCTATCGAGTGGCCCAGGTCACACCAGCGCACGCCCACGACTTCGACACGCGGAACCGCCCTGGGCGACCCACCGTAGGCTGTCCGGCGTGCCAGCCGTCTCCGCCCCCGAGACCCGCAGCGGTCTGGTCCGGCGAGCGCGCAGGATCAACCGGGTGCTCGCGGAGACCTACCCGGACGCCCGCATCGAGCTCGACTTCGACGACCCCTTCCAGCTTCTGGTCGTGACCGTCCTGAGCGCCCAGACCACCGACCGCCGCGTCAACGCCGTGCGGCCCACCCTCTTCGCCGCCTACCCCGACGCCCGCGCCATGGCCGCCGCCCCCCGCGAGCACCTCGAGCAGATCATCGGCCCGCTCGGCTTCTTCCGCGCCAAGACCGACTCGCTGCTCAAGCTGAGCGCCGCCCTCGTCGAGCCGTACGACGGCCAGGTCCCGCCCCGCCTCGACGACCTGGTCGCTCTGCCCGGGGTTGGCCGCAAGACCGCCAACGTCGTCCTCGGCAACGCCTTCGGCGTCCCTGGCATCACCGTCGACACCCACTTCGGCCGGCTGGCGCGCCGCTTCGGCTGGACC
>JAHFUU010000051.1 GCA_023264915.1 Microthrixaceae bacterium
ACCTCCTCGGCGCTTGACAGATCTGCCACCAGCTCGCGGGGGATGCCAAGGCGGTGCGTGACGATCCGGGCGATGTCGACCGCATCGCCGGCTATTCGCTCGATCGCCTCTATCACCTGGAGGACCGACGCCATCTCGTCGGCCTCACGCTGGTTGCGGGCAGCCAGGATGCTCACCGCACGCATGTCATGGACCAGCTCGCTCATCCGCTCCTCGAGCTCGGAGACCTCCTCGGCCATGTCGGGATCACCGAAGTACAGCGCCGCGTACGCCAGGTCGACCATGAGCTCGGAGGTGTCCTTCGCCTCCGAAAGCATCGTCCTCAGATTGCGGGGCCGCTCGTCCATGGGGAGTGAGCGAAGTCTAGGATCCCCTGAGGTGGATCGTCGGACCCGGCAACCCCTGACTCGGCGCGCAGAAGCACCAGGGCTATCTTGTGTGCGCCTCGAGCGCTTGCAGCGGCCTGCCTGAGAATGATGCGACGATCACCGACCCTGACAGCAACCCTTCTCGCAGCCGTGATGTCGGTGCTCCTGGGGGCTTGTGGAACCTCTGGCCGCAGCATGCGCGATCCCGATCCAGGCGCGGTCGCGCCGCCCCGCCGCACCTCCACCACGCTCAAGGCAACCTCCTCGACGGTTCAGGGCCTCAACCTCCACAGCGCCGTGCTCGAGCCAAGCGGACGGTTGCCCACTGAGTTCAGCTGCCAGGGTGCGGGCGTATCGCCTCCCTTGAGCTGGACCGGCGTCCCCGAGGGCACGCAGTCGATGGCCTTGCTCGTCGTCGACCTCGACGCTGACGGCGCAGTCCAGTGGATGGTCTCGGGAATCCCTCCCTCGGTTGGGTCCACGACAAAAGGGCTCGCGCCAAGTGGCGGGACCGAGCTTCCCAACAGCTTCGGCACCAAGGGCTGGAAGGCGCCATGCTCTGACGCCGTCCACACCTATGAGTTCTCCCTGCTCACCTTCACCGATCCACCCAAGGTCGACGGGCTCAGCCCCCAGCAGGCAGTGGCCGCCCTCGAGCAGGCCGCCGCCAACGCGGCGACGTTCTCCAACAAGTTCGGCAGCTCCGGCGACCAGAGCTCGTCATCGAGCTAGCACCGTGATCGACAGCAGGCCGTGCTTCAGGTCACTTCGGGACCGGTCAGCCACCGAGGTCGCCGCGAAGAGAGTCGAGTTCCGCGCGAGTTGAGGGTGAGCGGGTAGCTCTGAGGCGCCGCCTGCTCCTTCTCGATGAGAGACCCGAGGACCCGGACCTCAACCGGAGCCAGATCCAAGCTCACCCCTCTTCGGCGCCGGTGCCAGCGGCTGGGCCCCCGGCATCACCGCCTGGGCCCTCGGCATCACCGCCTGGGCCCTCGGCATCACCGCCTGGGTCCTCGGCGTCGCTGGCCCGGTCCTCAGCATCACCGGCTGAGTCCTCGGTACCACCGGCTGAGTCCTCAGCATCACCGCCTGGGTCCTCGGCGTCGCTGGCCCGGTCCCCGGCGTCACCGGCCCGGCCCTCGGAAGCGCCCGGTGCAGCCCCGTCACGATCTGCACTCTCTGACAGGACAGCAAGTGCCTGCTTGTACGCCGCCTCGGCTTCGGCCCGCTGCTCGCGGGTGGCCTTGGGGTCAGATTCGAGCTTGCGCACCGCGGCCGCGGCAGCTTCCTTGGCGCGTTGGGCTTTCTTCAGCTCGCGGGCCGCGCTGTCAGCCGCTTCTTGAAGCTGTAGGTACTGGTTGAACCTTGACAACTCTGCGGCCGTGACCGGGTCGAGGCTGACGACCGGCATCGGTGGGCGCGTGACCCGGTCTGCTGGTGAACCCTTGCTCGAAACCCGCCCAGCTCCGGGACTCGCAGCGGCCACATCCGATGAGGTGGCCATGTCACCTGAAGAACCAGGCTCGGTATGATCCGACGACCGGTCGGCCTCTCCTGGTGCCTCTCGTGGTGCCTCTTCCGCGGCAGTGGGCTCGATCTCACGGGCATCACCAGCGTCAGTCGCTGCGGCCGAAGGGTCGCCGGGAGCAGCGTCAAGACCTTCGGCATGCATCGTCCCGGCGTCACCAGCATGTGCGTCGCCAGGTTCTGTGGCACTCGGTTCGGTGGCCGCCGACGGCACCGTCATGGTTTCATCCTTGCAGATGCGGGCATGCGCCAGGCAAGCGGGGAACACCGACCCGGGGCCTGTGGTGCCGAGCTTGCAGCGCTGAGGCTCTCATCGATCGCGACGCGCCGGACTCGACAGCCCCGCGATGCCCGCGCTGATGCCGGTCCGGGAGTTGCTCATCCCGCAGGGAGAGAGCTCTTGCCACCGCTTGACCACCAGCTTGCGGTGAGCTGCAAGCCTTCGACGCTGGCTCGTGGCTGGATCTCCTCATAGGTGCGCTTGTAGCCCGTGGAAGCGATGAGCCAGCGACCATCGATCAGCTCGTAGCGATCTTCGTAGAAGGCTGCACCACGAACCGTGAGGTCCAGATCCGTGATGATCACGACATCGTCGAGTGCCCAGACGCCAACCGCTGTCGTGGCGGAGGTCAACCGGATCTCTGGGTGATGGCATCGGTGCGAGGAGTGGAACGCGTCAGAGCTCATCGAGCGCTCGAAGAAGTCCACGATCGCGTCACGGCCCTCGAAGCTGTACGCGCCGCCACCATATGAGGCCACGCACCCCTCTGCCAGCACCGAGTCCAGCTCGTCCCACAGCTTCTGGTCCAGGCACCGCAGGTACCGGTACTTGACCTGCTTGATCGCCTCGATCTGGACCAGGTCCTCCGGTGTCAGCTTCTCCGGGCTCCACTCTGTCGTCATGCTGATCCCTTCGTGCGTCGTGCGGGATGATCGTGCGGGTTGCTGGGACGATCCCGGTCGAACCATCTAAGCTGCTGCGGCTCGGCCAGGCAGACACCATGGTCAAGTGCAGTCTCTTCGATCGATGTCACCCTCGGGGTCGGTTCACCGGGACGACGTACGAACCAGCCCCCCTTGCGCGGGTAACCCGCTCTTGCTCGGACCTGACCCCATCAAATGACCAACTCCAACACTGAAGTGCACACGGCCACACGTCATCAGGAGCGCCTGGCGGTCGCGCCGTCCCCGAACGTGCCGCGCGCCAGGCAACACGTCGCCGCGCCCCCGCGGCGGAAGCGGGTCATCGACACCCCCCAGGCGCCGCCCAGGTTCCATCCACCCGCCAACCCCATCGGCTGGGCACGGATCCTCACCGGCGCGGCACTCGCCCTGCTGGTGCTGGGCCCGCTCGTGGCACTTGTGGTTCGCGCAGGGACGGCCGAATGGATACCCGGCGGTGACCGGGCCGTGATCGAGATGCATGTCCGCGATGTGGGGTCCCACACTCCCCTGGTCGGCCCCTACAGCCGCTACGGCTGGAGCCATCCGGGACCCCTGTCCTACTGGGCCCTGGCGATCCCCTACCGGGTCCTCGGTTCGAGCTCAGCCTCGCTGCTCGCCGCCACGGCGCTGCTCAACCTCATGTCGATAGGCGCCACGATGGCAATCATGTGGCGCCGCGGCCGCCTGCCGCTGCTCGCCCTGTCCGCGTTGGGCCTGTCGCTTCTGTGCCGGGCTCTGGTGCCAGCCAACCTCATGGACCCCTGGAACCCCTATACGACGGTGCTCCCGCTACTGGTGTTCATAGCGTTGGGTTGGACGCTGCGTGAAGGAGATCGCTGGGCGGCACCCGCCGCGGTGCTCGCGGGATCCTTCCTCGTGCAGAGCCACGTCGGCTATGCGGGGATCGTCGTCCTTGTGCTGGGCTGGGCGGGGTCCGGTTGGTTGCATGACCGGTACGTCGCGGCCAGCGGCACACGGCTTGCCCGCTTTGGCCTTGCGGCCCGTCCGGGCCCCGCAATCGCCGCGAGCGCCCTCGTGCTCGGTGCCTGCTGGGCACCGGTAGCCGTCGACCAGACGGCTGGAAGCCACAACCTCACCCACATAGCCGACTACTTCGCCAACAGCACCGACGAACCGGCCGGCATCGGGTACGCGCTTGGGGTGGCCACGCGCCAGATTGCAGGCCTGCCTCTTGGAGAAGGCCGGACCCGACCGGTCTGGCTGGGAGGAGAGCAGCCGGTCAGCCCCCACGGCGGCGGTGAGGTGCCGGTGAACCCCAACTGGCTGGTCCTCGCCGGTGCCGTCTTCGTGCTGGTTGCAGCCAGGGTCCGCCAGAGTGCCCGTGAGGCACCAGACCCCGGCGACCGCCTGAGAGCCAGTGGGGCTTTCCGCTTCCAGTTGCTCGCTGGCTTGTGCGCCGCGGCGGGCACGGTCTCGGTCGCCCGGATCACGGGCGTCGTCTACAACTACCTGATCCTGTGGTGGCCTGTGCTGGCGATGCTGGTATGGCTGTCTGCCGCTTGGTCCCTGTGGTGCGTCGTGTCAGTCGCCGTGCACAGGCGACAGGGGGCGGCGCTGTTGTGGCTCCGACGCTCGGCCGCGATCGTGGCTGTCCTCGCCTCGGCGTCGAGCTCGGTTGCCTTCGTGCTGTCAATCCTCGAATCGCACCCGCCCGAGGAGTACCACCGCGACCCGGTCACGGCTCTGGCCGCTCCCACGATCGCCGCCACCCCGGCGGGCGGGCCGATACTCGTCGAGAGTGCTGGTGGCGGGCCGACCAACATGACCGATGGGCTCCGCCTCCAGCTCGAGCGCGCCGGCCGACCCACCGTGTCCCGGTCAGAGGACGCCTACAAGTTCGGTGCGCACCGCGATGCTGGTACCAACCGCCCAGTCACCGAGGTCTGGGTCGTCAGCGGTGACGCGATCGCAGAGTGGTCAAGGCGTGGAGACCTCCGCCAGGTCGCGATCTGGGACCCGGTTGCACCGGCGCGCCGAGCCAGCTACTTCGAAGATGTCGAGGTTCTTCGCAACCAGTTGCTGGCAGCGCACCGGCTCGACCTGTTCGACGCGCTCTACTCCGAAGGCAGCCTGTCAGATGCCTACGGGCTCAAGGCCGTCGACAAGGCCT
Organism: Microthrixaceae bacterium; assembly: GCA_023264915.1. Classification (GTDB taxonomy): domain Bacteria; phylum Actinomycetota; class Acidimicrobiia; order Acidimicrobiales; family Acidimicrobilacustridaceae; genus JACPNV01. The sequence continues at coordinate 4,972 of JAHFUU010000051.1, forward strand.
TGCTCCGGCGAGTCGACGAGTTGCGCTCGAAGGGTCGCCCCCTCGGGGTCTTCGTGAGGTCAGCCCCGACGCCTTGACGTCGGACCAGACCCCGGACCAGACGCCGGACCCCAGACGCCGGACCCCAGACGTCGGACCCCAGACGCCGGACCCCAGACGCCGGACATGGACGCGAAGCCCGACGCCGGTCGTCTGCGTCGGGCCTGCGTTCTGGCTGGCTTGGTCAGAGGTTTGGGGGCGCTGTGTCAATCGAGACCGGTGGATCTCGGATCAGCACGCCGCCGCCGTCGGGTTCGACCGGTCGGCTGTCAACTCACAGGTTGGTGCCGCACTTGTCGTTGAGGGCCGCGCCCACTGCTTTGAGGATCGTGGGCTCTTCGATCACGATCGCGCCGATCAAGATGGCAAGCGAATCAGGCTCGGCTGCGGCGATGTCGCCTTGGATGCAGCTTGCCTGGGTGTCGGTGATCGAGGAGTCGACGGACTTGAGGGCCTCGGTGAGCCCCGAGGCGATGGTGGCCTGCGGGACACACGCCACGATGCTCGCACCGACCAGGCCAGCCAGCTGTTCATCGCTGGTCGCCATCTCTGGGTCGGACTCGATGCTCGTGACCACGACGAAGTCGATGCAGTCAGACTCGTCACTCGACAGGCCCGAGAGCTTGGAGTCAGCCTTCTGGGCCTTGGAAGGCAGCTTGGACTTGTCGACCTTCTCGACGTTTGCCGGCCTCGTCACCTTTGGTGCGGTGCCAGCGGTGCTGGCTTTGCCTCCCTTGGAAGTCGTAGCCGAACCCCCACCTGCTTTGGTAGTCGTGGATCCCCCGCCGGCTGTCGTGGTAGGCGCCGCGGAGCTACCCGAGGAGGTCGAGTTGCTGGACGAGCACGCCGCCAGCGAACCCAACATGAACGTACCCAACATCGCCGCCGCAACTCTTCTCATGTTCTGTTCCTTCTGTGGTGTTCTGGCTGTGGCTGGGCCGGTGTGGCCCGTGAATCCCGGCGAAGCTAGCAGGGCTTCGCCCCGACCCCACGAAGTCATGTGATCTCTGGGGACGATCGAACCCCATCTTGGCGAGCGCCGCAGGCGCTCAGTGGTGCCGTGGGCGACCCACCCGCTGTCGCTCGAGGTCGGCCACGGGCAAGCCCGAAGATGCACCTCGGTGACCTGTTGCGCTGTGGTGGCATCTCGAGCTTGCCTCGGCCAGAACCTGACTCACGCTTTGCGTGATTCAACCTTTGAGGCCCCTAGCCGCTCCGGTGCATCCCGCAGCATCGTCACCGGTAGTCGCGGGACTGGCCAGCAGGCGCATCCACGGGCAACAGGTCGAGCTTGTCTGCAACCACGTTGATTGCACCTTCTGCCTTCTCGAGCCTGCCGCGGATCAACAATGCAGGGGCGCGGGCCACTGTGCGGTACCGGGCCCAGCAACCTCGCGAGCAGACGACGTTGATGAGACCTGTCTCGTCCTCGATGCTCATGAACGTGATGCCCGAAGCCGTCGCCGGTCGCTGGCGATGGGTCACAACCCCACCGACAAGAACACGAATGCCATCGTCGATGCTGCGCAAACCCTCGGCTGTGACCACCCCGAGAGCATCCAGATCCTCTCGGATGAACCGTGTGGGGTGGCCATCAGGCGCGACACCGGTTGCCCACAGGTCAGCTGAGGCCTCTTCCGCTGCGGTCATGCCGGGCAACATGGGTGCACTGACACCGGTGACGATGCCCTTCAGACGGTCAGCACCGGTCTGCGCGACCGCGCCAGCCGCCCACAACGCCTGCCGGCGGTGCACACCGAAGCAGCCAAGAGCCCCCGCAGTTGCCAGGCCCTCTAGTTGCTCGATCCTCAGGCGGGGTGCGCCCGCTGCCGAGGCTCGCATGTCAGCCCGGCGCTTCAGGTCCTCAGGGTCACGAAATGGGCCATTGGCTTCGCGCTCTGCCACGAGCAACCCCGCCAGCTCCTTGCCGACACTGCGCACGTGCTGGAGCCCGATGCGAAGCACAGGCTGTGACGGGATGCGCCCACCGAAGGGGTATGTCCCACCAAGAGGCTCTGGATCGGCGAGCCCGGCCTGCCCAACCAGCTCTGACTCCGGCGGTGGGGCAGGACTGGCACTGCTGGGGTGACGCCCACGGGCTGTTGCACGCGCAGCCACACAGCTCGGATCGCTCCGGTACCACTCGAGCGTCGAACCTGCACCACTGGAGTTGACACAAGGTGTGCGCACCTCTACGCCGTGGCGGCGAGCATCAAGGACCAGAGAATGGGGCGAGTAGAAACCCATGGGTTGGGCATCGAGCAGCGCCGCGCAGAACGCAGCCGGGTAGTAGCGCTTGATCCAGGAGCTGGCATAGACGAGATATGCGAACGAGACCGAATGGCTCTCGGGGAACCCGTAGTTTGCGAATGCTGCGAGCTTCTCCCAGATCTGGTCGCTGACATCTTCGGGGATCCCCCGATCCCTTGTGCCAGAACCGAAGCGCTCTCGCAGGCGATCCATGCGCTCGCGGCTGCGTTTGGATCCCATGGCCTGTCGCAACATGTCAGCCTCAGAGGGGCTGAAACCTGCCACGTCCATGGCTATCTGCATCAGCTGCTCCTGGAACAGCGGGATGCCAAGGGTCTTGGCGAGGGACTTCTCGAGCAATGGGTGCAGGTAGGTGACCGGCTCGGTTCCGTTGCGGCGGCGGATGTAGGGGTGCACCGATCCGCCCTGGATGGGGCCGGGACGGATGAGTGCCACCTCGACCACCAGGTCATAGAAGCAACGAGGTCGCAACCGGGGCAATGTGGCCATCTGGGCGCGGCTCTCGATCTGGAACACCCCGACCGTGTCGGCCTGGCACAACATGTCATATACAGCCGGATCCTGAGGGATCGTGGCCAGGTCGACCCGGATCCCGTGGGCATCGCGGATGAAATCGATCGCGTAGTGCAGGGCCGAAAGCATGCCCAGCCCAAGCAGGTCGAACTTCACCAGCCCGGCTGCCGCACAGTCGTCCTTGTCCCACTGCAACACGCTGCGACCCTCCATGCGCGCCCACTCGACCGGGCACACCTCGATGATCGGGCGATCACACACCACCATCCCTCCGGAGTGAACGCCGAGATGTCGGGGGAAGTGCTCGACCTGGTTCGCAAGGGAGAGAACACCGGGAGGGCACCCCGACGGCCCATGCCCCTCACCTGCCTTGTCCACCCCGGCTTGGGCTTCGAGCGAGCCCCAACGGTCGATCTGCTTGCTCCATGCATCTTGCTGGCCAGTCGAGTAGCCGAGGGCCTTGGCCATGTCGCGAACAGCGGAACGGGCCCGGTAGGTGATGACGTTGGCAACCTGTGCCGCATAGCTACGGCCATGCCGCTCATAGAGGTACTGGATCACCTCTTCTCGACGATCGCTCTCGATGTCTATGTCGATGTCGGGGGGGCCATCACGCCCGGGGGAGAGGAAGCGCTCGAACAGCAGGCCGAGCGAGACCGCATCGGCGTTGGTGATGCCGAGTGCGAAGCACACCGCTGAGTTTGCAGCTGACCCTCGACCCTGGCACATGATGCCAGACCGGCGGCAGAACTCGACGAGGTCCCACACCACCAGGAAGTAGCCCGGAAAGCCGAGTCGGTCTATGACCTCTAGCTCATGGTCGATCTGGCTGTAGGCACCGTCGATGCGCTCTGCGCCCCGCTCGCCATAGCGACGGGCAGCGCCGGCCTCGGTGAGCTGGCGGAGGTAGCCCATCTCGTTGAGGCCCTCGGGGCATGGGAACGGTGGGAGATCAGGTGACACGTGGGAGAGATCGAACGCACAGGCCTTACCCAGCTCGGCTGCCCGCTCGACCACACCGGGATAGCGGCTGAACCACCGGAGCTGCTCGGCCCCACTGCGGAGGTGCGCACCCGCCGCAGCGGGCAACCAGCCATCGATCTCATCCAGGCTGCGGCGAGCGCGCACCGCTGCCATGGCAGTGGCCAGCTGGCGCTGGCGAGGGGTGGCGTAATGGACGTTGTTCGTGGCCATGAGCTCGACACCGCCACGTATGGCGAGCTCGGCAAGGGCATCGTTGCGAGCGCTGTCGAGGGGGTGGCCATGGCTGGTGAGCTCGACGGCTACGTTGGACCGGCCGAAGGCCTCGACCAGCCGCGACAGCTCATGGGCACCAGCCGAGGGACCTTGCTCGACCAGTGCACGGGGAACGGCACCCTTGCGGCACCCGGTGAGCACCAGCCAGTGGCCAGGACCGGTGGAGTGCATCGTGGCGAGATCGGCCAGGCTGCACCGGGGTGCACCCTTTTGGCCACGTAGCTGGGCTTGGCTGATGGCCCGGGTGAGCATCCGGTAACCGTCCGGGTCACGAGCCAGCACCACCACGTGCGTCTCGCCTGTGAGGACGCTGGAAGTGTCAGGGATGCCAGGACCGATGTCGAGCTCGGCGAGGGAGACCTCGCCGAGCCGGCGAGGTCGCGTTGAACGTGGCGGGGTGGGTGCGTTGGGCTCGATCACACCCGGATCAGCTATGCCAAGCTGAGGATGGGTGCGGTTGAGGGTCAACTCGGCACCGAACACGGTCAGAAGGCCCAGCTCACGTGCCC
>JAHFUU010000461.1 GCA_023264915.1 Microthrixaceae bacterium
TCGTCGACCTGTTGCGACGCCGGGGCATCGACACGTGAGCTCATCGTGGCGCTGACCCCGCTCGAAGAGGCCCGGTCGCACGTCCTGGCGGCGTGCCGGCCACTCGATCCGGTTCGACTTCCGCTCGCAGCCGCGCTCAGGTGCGTCCTGGCTGCCGGTGTCGAGGCAGCCGAGGCCGTTCCACCGTTCGCCAACACGGCCATGGACGGCTTCGCCGTGCGAGCGAGCGATACCGATGGAGCATCAGGTGATCGACCGGTCGCGTTGACCGTGGTGGGCACGCTGCGAGCCGGCATGGCTCCAGAGGTCGAGGTTCAGCACGGCCAGGCCATGAGGATCATGACCGGTGCGCCGATGCCTCCTGGTGCGGACGCGGTCGTGATCGTGGAGCGCACCCAGATGCGGGCGGGTGACTCGGATCCAGACGGCGAGGGCGTCGTCGAGGTGCTCGAGCCGGTCGCACCGGGTCGCAACGTGCGGGCTGCTGGAGACGACGTCGAGGTCGGCCAGACCGTCTTCGAAGTGGGTGAGGTGCTGAGTCCTGGCCACCTGGGTGTGCTCGCCAGCATCGGCGAACCGAGCGTCACCGTCTACCCGCCGCTGCGCGTCGGTGTCTTCTCGACGGGTGACGAGCTCGTCGCGCCTGGCAATCCGCTGGCCCCGGGTCAGATCCGCGACTCCAACCGGCTGGCGATGCTGGCATCGGTGCAAGAAGCCGGATGTGACGGTGTCGACCTCGGAGCCATCCCTGACGACCAGGGAGAGATCTCCGAGGCGATCACCGGCGGCGCGCTCCGCTGCGATGCCTTGCTGACCACCGGCGGGGTGAGCATGGGCGACTTCGACTTCGTCAAGGTCGTCCTTGACCGGCTGGGTGAGATGCGATGGATGCAGATCGCGATCAAGCCGGCGAAACCGTTCGCGTTCGGCACCATCGAAGTTGGCACCAGCGCCAGGCGCCGGTCGGCGCAGCGTCGCCAGGTGCCCGTGTTCGGCCTGCCGGGCAACCCGGTGTCGTCGATGGTGAGCTTCGAGCTTCTGGCCCGGCCCGCCCTCTTGAAGATGATGGGTCACCCGCCGGGCGGCCTTGACCGCGCGAGCGTCACCGCGACGGCCGACGACGCCTTTGCTCGACAGCCAGACGGGAAGACCCATTTCGTGCGTGTCGTGGTCGAGTGGCGCCCAGATGATCGCAGCTATCACGCCCGCTCAGCCGGAGCCCAGGGCAGCCACCAGCTCACGGCGATGGCCGCAGCCAACGGCCTGGCAATCCTGCCCGACGGCGCCGGCACCAAGCCTGGTGAGCAGATGGAAGTGATGCTCCTCACCTGAGCCCACGACACACGGCAGCAAGCCCGAGCCGGCCAATGAAGCTCCGAAGCCGGATCCCAGCCCTTCGCCGTTGACGAGCCAACATCCACGAAGCGGCGTCACTGGCTATTGGGTCGCCGGGGCCGTAGCCTGTGGGTCGATGGCACAACGGCAGCCTGAGCAGTTCACCCCACAGACCCCTCCGAGGGTGGGTGACACGGTCGTTCTGCGCCCGACCTCTCGCCAGCGGATCGGGTCTGCAACGCTGAAGGCGTTGTGTGCAGCGCCATTGATCCTGGCGTTGCCGGTGACCTCGGGCAAGGCGCAGACGGTGGTGATCACGGTCGCGGTCCTCTCTGCGCTGGCGGCAGCCGCCATCGACGTCTTGGCCCAACGCGACATCTGGCTCAAGATCAGTCCCGCCGGCATCGCTACCCGGGCCGGCTCGGTTCCCTGGTGGGCCATCGACGAGATCTGTGTGAACGACCGGTCGTCGGTCGAGACGGTGGTTGTCCGGTGCTTCGACACCATCGAGATGACGTTGCCCGCTCCACGCAACGGCCCGACGGGGTCGAACCCGCACTTCCCCGACGAGGTGAGGCTGCTGGTGGGCAACTGGCGACGCTACGCCAAGGTCCGCCCTGGCGACGGGCTCGACCTCACCTCGACCCTCGAACGGGCAAGGGCCTTGGTCGACCAGGAGATCATCGATCTGCGGCCCGATGCGGGGTCTGCGGTCGACAACGCGCCCGCCAAGAGCGGTGCCGGCGATGTCCATGGCTCCGGGCCCGAGCCAGCCGCGACAGCCCCCGACGAGCTTCTCGAGGGCCGGGGGGGCAAGGCCAGCGACGAGCACCGGGGTCGGGCCCGCATCGGCGGTCTGCTCAGGCACGGCTGACCAGCCTCCTGGTGATCAGCCGGGGCGGGGCGAGGATCTTGGGGCCCAGGGCGCATGTCACGTGGCCAGGAGGGGTCCAGCACCCCTAGCCTGGTCGACGTGAGAGCGGATCCACCCCCACTGGTTGACTCCTTCGGCCGGGTTCATCGTGACCTGCGGATATCGGTGACTGACCGGTGCAACTTCCGGTGCACCTACTGCATGCCCGAAGAGGGCATCCCGTGGCTCCCACGCAACGACCTGTTGACCTACGAGGAGATCGCCCGGATCGCCAGGGTCGCCGTCGAGCGTCTGGGCATAGCGAGCATCCGCCTCACGGGCGGCGAGCCCACCATCCGGTCCCATCTGCCCGTGCTGATCGAGCGTCTCGCCCGACTCGGCGTCGACCTGTCGCTCACGACCAACGCGGCGACGCTGGACAGGCAGGCGCACGATCTCGCTGCCGCCGGCCTGGGGCGGGTCAACATCTCCCTGGACTCCCTGCGCCCCGAGCGTTTCGCTGCCATAACCCACCGTGACGAGATCCATCGAGTGCTGGCTGGCATCGACGCGGCCATCGATGCGGGGCTCTCGCCTGTGAAGATCAACTGTGTCGTGATGCGCGGCATCAACGACGACGAGATCGGCGACTTTGCGGCCTTTGGCCGCGAGCGCGGCCTCGTCGTGCGCTTCATCGAGTTCATGCCGTTGGACGCTGACGAGGCTTGGTCGAACGATCGGGTCGTGACCCAGGCCGAGATCGTCTCCCGCATCGACGAGGCGTTCCCGCTTATCGAGGTCCCCCAAAGCGGGGTCGCGGGGCCTTCAGCAGTCAAGGGCGCGGCCACCGCCGCCCAGACGTTCCCGCTGTCGCAGCGGGCCGGCCAGTCAGAGCCGGCAGAGCGCTTCACCTACGCCGACGGCGTCGGTGAGGTGGGTGTCATCGCGTCG
>JAHFUU010000462.1 GCA_023264915.1 Microthrixaceae bacterium
CCAGGGATCGCAACCACGTTGGGCTTGCTGATCAACCATGCGAGCGCCACTTGCGCCGGCGTCGCGTCATGCGCTCGTGCGACCTCGCGAAGGCACTGGACCAATGGTGTGACAGCATCAAGGTTCTCTGGCAGGAATAGCGGGTTGTTCAAACGTGCCGGGCTCGACGGGCGGTGGTCGGAGTCATACCGGCCGCCCAGGATCCCCTGCCCGAGAGGGCTGTAGGCGATTACCAGCCGATCGTTGCGCTGAGCGTAAGGGACGTTCTCACGATCTGGCTTTCGGGCCACAAGGCTGAACTGGACCTGGTTCGAGAGCACAGGACTGCCCAGGGCTGCCTCGGCCCTCTTCCACCGCGACGCCGAGAAGTTGCTGACACCGACATGGTGGACCAGCCCCTTGTCCTGGAGCCTTCTCATACCCGCCATAGTCGAGTCCAGGGACACCAACGGGTTCGGCCAATGCAACTGGTAGAGATCGATCGTGTCGATCCCAAGCCGCATTGACGACAGACGACCGTGCTCGCAGACCTTCGAAGCGATGGGCATCAACGGCCACAGCTTGGTGGCGACAAATGCCTCGTCGCGTCGACCTTCGATCGCACGACCGACGATTGCTTCTGAGACGCCCCGCGCGTAGATCTCAGCGGTGTCGATGAGGTTCACCCCGCGGTCCAGCGCAGCGTTCACGATCTCGATGGCGGTGGGCCCATAGGTCGTTCCGTAGCCCCAGTCACTGGATCCGAACTGCCAGCACCCCACACCGATGGCCGACAAGCGCACTCCGTTGACCTCGACGTACTTCATGACCACACGCTACCCAATTGGGTGCCGGTGGGCGGCCAGCTGCCTACCGGTAGACGGCCATGCCGATCGTGCCATGCCGATCGTGACATGCAGCATCTCACACGCTGGGTGAGGACTTGATGGCACTCGCCAAGGTTGGTTCACTCCGCTATTCGGAGAGCCACGGCCGGTTTGATCCTGGATGCCTTGGTCGCTGGAACGGCTGTCGCGAGCAGTGACGCCACGAACGGGGCCAGGAAGATGACAGTGATCGCACCCAACGGAATCTGGTACGGAAGCCGGGAGTCACCGAACGCGTCTGACTGGGCCAGCAGCTGATAAGAGGTCAAGGTCCCCAAGCAGATACCAAGCACTATCCCCTGGATTGCAAGGAACGCCGCCTCGAACAGGAAAGAACGCCGCACGACTCTCGCCGGGATTCCCATCGCCCGGAGCATGCCGATCTGGCGTCGGCGTTCGCGAACGGCTCGAACCATCACGACCCCAAGCCCGGCGACTCCGATCAGCAGACCAAGACCGAGGTAGCCGCGAAGCAACGTGAAGAATGCCCGGTTCTGGCTCAGCGCAACATCGACGCGGTGGGCGAACGTCTCGGCATGCACACCGTTGGGGACGAACGTCCCTTGCAACGTCGCGGCTACCTGCTCGGGATCCGACCCCGCGGTCACCTTGACGTAGTACCGGCTCTCGACGGCCTGCGGGGCAAGGAACTGCCGCGCGAAGTCTGCACCGACGATCGCTCCGTTCTGCAGCAGTTCACGATCGAGCACTCCAGCCACCACGAGGTCACGCCTATCACCGTTGGTCGCGTTCGTGATCGTCACGGTGTCACCTGGGGCCAGAACGGCGGCGGTCGGTCCACCGCCCCCTTGCAAGAAGGTGGCGGGAACTATGACGAGGTGGGGATCGCGGAGGACCGCGGAGAACGCTGCCTGGTCGTCGACCATCTCCGGCAGCCTCTTCGACAGTCGAGGGACACCGTATCGGAGGAAGCCTTCGGTGATCCCGGTGGTCACATTGGGTCGATCAGAGCGGTACCTGGTCGTGTACCGGCCACTGAACCCACGCACAAGAGGCACGGCATCGGCGACTCCTGAGATGGACCTGACTGCGTCCAGAGGCACGGGATTCGTCGGGTTGGCATCGATCATGAAGTCGAAACCGGCGTTGATCTCCGAGATGAGTTGGGGCCCTTGTGAGGCAAATATCTCAGAGATCGCCGAGAGGAAGGTCATCGTGAAGATCACGAGCGTGAACATGCCGAGCAGCAGACCGGTACGGAACCGTCGAGCCAAGGGGTAGGCCATCGAGAGGCGAGCAGAGAGACCGCGACCCCTGTCAGCCAGGATGTTCGCCAACCCAGACCACACTCTGTCGAACTGCATCACGAGAACGACAGCTGATGCCACGACTGCTAGTCCCTCGACCACGAAGGTGTTGATGCTGGGGCGACCCATGACGTCTGGAAGCAGGTTGAACACTGCCGCCGACCACAGGACCACGAAGGCGGATGCCACGATCGTGATCACCTTCCGGCGGGCCAACACGATCACGGCGAACCCCATGAGTGCCGGCCCGACGATCGCTGCGATCGGGTTCTTCGCCGTGAGGCTTGCTGCTGTCGCAAGTGCTCCCAGAGACCCACACGACACGCCAGCCACCAGTCGAGCCGAACCTCTGCCCCCTCTCGAGCTCGGCAGGTCACGGATGGCAGCAATGATGCTGAGCCGCGAGATCAACAGGCTCGTCACGAAGACGGTCATCATCGAGATCAGGAAGCCGGCAGCCATTCCCGAAAGCACCGAGGATGCCCGCACGTCGAGCACCTGGGCCACCCCATCGCCCTCGCCGTTGAAGATGGTCATCGCGATGCGTTGGATCCCAGCACCGACGCCTATGCCTACAAAGCCACCGAGCAGGGCCGCCGCGAACGCGTAGGTGCCGCCCTCGACGCTGAAGGTCCTCATGATCTGGTTCCGCTTGAAGCCAAGGGCCCTGAGCATCACCAACTCGGTCTTGCGCTCCTCTGAGAGCATCACGAACAGGTTCACCAGCAACAAGAACCCAGCGGCAACGCTGAAGTAGCCGATCCCACCGAAGAGTTGGGTCAGCGACTCACCCTGGCGTCTTGCAGCATCAAGCAAGCCCTGCTTGGCCTTGGAGACCTCGACGCCCTTTCGGTCGCCCAGCCTCGCACGTGCCTGCTCCTCAACTGAATTCGAAGCGTCTGCCCCTTCAAGCACACCACCCGCGTTGGACACAAGCACCAATCCAGTCGGGGGTTGACTCGTGAGCGGGTTCGCACCCGTTCTTGCGGTGTCCATCTT
>JAHFUU010000052.1 GCA_023264915.1 Microthrixaceae bacterium
AGGCGGGAGGGAGCCGAGCACGTTGGACATCGCAGTCACGCTCAGGATCGCGGCGCCGTCGAGGAGCCGGTCGAGGTGGGTGAGGTCCAACGAGTAGTCCTCGGCCATGGGCAGGAATCGAAGCTCGATGCCACGATCGGCCTTGAGCATGAGCCAGGGCACCAGGTTGGCATGATGCTCGATCTCGGTGAGAACAACGACGTCACCTTCGTTGAGGTTGGCGCGTCCCCACGAGTAGGCCACGAGGTTGAAGGCCTCTGTCACGTTCTTGGTGAAGACGATTCCTTCAGGGCCTGCCGCACCGACCAGGCGGGAGCACTTGAGGCGGGCACCCTCATACAGCTCGGTGGTTCGTGCACCCAGCTCGTACACGCCTCGGTGGACGTTGGCGTAGGTCGACGAGTACAGATCATCCATCGCGTCGAGCACGCGTCGGGGCTTTTGGGACGACGATGCGGAATCGAGGTACACCACGCGTCGGCCGTGCATGGTCGCCTGGCCGAGCAGCGGGAAGTCGCGCTTGATGGTCGCGACGTCGATGCTCGGGCTGGCTTCGGTCATCGCCATGCCTCGTACCCTTCGGCCTCGAGCGTCTCGGCCAGCTCTGGTCCTCCCGAGTCGACGATGCGTCCGTCCATCAGAACGTGCACCACGTCGGGGGTCAGCTCATCGAGCAGGCGCTGGTAGTGGGTGATGGCCAGCACGCCCATGTCCCCACGGACCGATCGCACCTCCTGGACGCCCTTGGCGACCAAGCGGAGAGCATCGATGTCGAGGCCTGAGTCGGTCTCGTCCAGCACTGCCATGTCTGGCTCGAGGATCGCCATCTGCAGGATCTCGTTGCGCTTCTTCTCACCGCCCGAGAACCCCTCGTTGAGGTACCGGTCAGCGAACGAGGGATCCATGTCGAGGCGATCCATCCACTCCATGATGGCCAGACGGAGCTCGAGCATAGAAAGGTCGATGCCCTTTCGAGCCGACAGCGCCTGGCGCAAGAAGTTGAGCACCGACACGCCCGCGATCTCCTGGGGGTACTGGAAGGCCAGGAACAGCCCGGACTTGGCGCGCACGTCGGTGGGCCAGGAGGTGATGTCATCGCCCTTGAAGAAGATGCGGCCCCCGGTGACCTCGTACTCGGGGCTGCCGAGGATCGTCGAGGCCAGAGTGGACTTGCCTGATCCGTTGGGACCCATGAGCGCATGGACCTCACCTGGCCGAACGGACAGGTCGACCCCTTGCAGGATCTGGACCTTGTGCTCATCGGCCGTGCGTACGTGGAGGTTGCGGATCTCAAAGACGGGCGCCTCGCCGGTCATTGACGCATTGTAGGCAGCGGCCACCGAGATTTGCACTATCGGCGTAGTGTTAATCCCCGCTGCTGGTTGATCTCCTCGGGCCTGCCCGTGCGAACAGCGAGCGGGCGTTCGCACGGAACCAGGTGTGAGCGCCGACGGCGCCCCAAGCGATGAGGCCGCGGGTCCCATCCTGACCACAGGACTCGTCGGGACGGGGGCGGAGCCCCGCTAGGCGTCACCGGTCCGCAGCGGCGAGGGCTTCGGCCAGCTCGCGGGACAGGTCGGCCGCGCTCGGATGGCGCATCTTGGGGTCCTTGGCAAGGGCGCGCTCGATCACGCGGCAGACGGGGTCCGGCACGTGCGCCGCGCGGAGGTCCGGGACCGGGTCTTCACGGATCCGTCTCACGATCGGTGCCAGTGAGGAGTCATCGGGGCGCACGAACGGGGGCACACCGGCGATCAGTGCATACACCGTGGAGCCGAGAGAGTAGATGTCTGAGCTGACCGAGGGGTTGTGGCCGGCGAGGACCTCTGGCGCCGCATGGGCGAGACTTGCGGTCACGATCCCGGTGGTCGTCTTGGTGGCTCCTTCGAGACGTGCGAGTCCGAAGTCTCCCAGCTTCGGCTCGCCGTACTGGGACAGCAGGATGTTCTCGGGCTTCACGTCGCGGTGAAGAACCCCGGCCCCGTGTGCACCATGCAGCGCCTGGCCGATCTTGCGCCCTATGCCGGCCGCGTCACGCCAGCTGAAGGGGCGCCGCTCGATGATGTCTGCCAGGGAGCCCCCTTCGAGGAACTCCATGATGATGTAAGGGTAGCCAGTGCGCGACAGTCCGCCGGAGAAGACGGTGACGATGTAGGGGTGGCCGCTGAGAGCACCCATCGCCCGCCGTTCGTGGTCAAAGCGAGACAGCAGCTTGAGGTCGATAGGTGTCACGATCGCCTTGACTGCCACCGTGCGGGCGAAGTCGGTCTGGATCGCCCTGTAGACCACGCCGAACCCGCCTCGACCTATCTCATGGAGGTCCTCGAGCTCGTCCAGGCCCAGATCGACCGTCACCGGCTCGTCGAACCAATCCGACATCTGCACAGCCTTCCATGACTGGGATCAAGACGCACCGGGGCGCGAACTTCGGGCACGCCCTTGCGAACCGTGAGCGCCAGCGAGCAGACCGCCACCGGAGCCAGACGTTTGCCGCGCACGGCAAGCCGATCGGCAAGAATCACGCCGTGCGTGTCACGGCGAAGGTCGACTACGCGGTTCGGGCGGCCGTGGTGCTGGCCAGGGCTGCGCGCACCGGGACCGAGCCCGTCAAGGGCCGTCGAATCCGCGAGGAGCAAGAGATCCCGCTCAGGTTCTGCGAGAACATACTCGGCGAGCTTCGCCAGGAAGGGATCGTGCGCAGCCAGCGTGGAGCTGAAGGGGGGTACTGGCTCGCCCGCCCCGCCGATGAGATCACGATCGCCGAGGTCATCCGCGCCGTCGAGGGCCCCCTCGCCAACGTTCGCGGTGAGCGCCCTGAGGTGATCGAGTATCCCGACGGGTCAGGGTCGTTGCAGCAGGTGTGGGTGGCGACCCGAGCCGCGCTGCGGTCGGTGCTCGAGGAGGTCACCCTTGCGGACGTGGCTTCGGGTCGCCTGCCGGTGAGCGTGGCGTCGCTCCTCGAGGACCCAGACGCGTGGGAGCCGCATTGAGGGTCACACGCCTACCAGCCCCGATCGACCCATTCTTGGAGGTGGGGCCGCTCGGAACCGATCGTGGTATCGAGGCCGTGGCCGGGCATCACCATGGTTGCATCGTCGAAGCGAGCGAACAGACGGCTCTCGATGGATCCGATGATCGTCTCGAAGTCCCCCTCGTCGGTGGCGGTGTTCCCTGGCCCGCCCGGGAACAAGGTGTCACCTGAGAACAGCACGGGTGAGCCCTCGAGAGCGAAGCTCATCGAGCCTGGAGTGTGGCCCGGGTTGTGGATCGTGTGGAGCCGGAGCCTTCCGACTTGGATCACGGACTCGTCATCGAGCACGAAGTCATAGGAGTCGAGCATCGATGCGTCTTCGGAGGTGATCCCGACCTCATAACCGGCGTCGCGGATCGCGGGCACCGCCTGGATGTGATCCCAATGGCCGTGGGTCTCCAGGACGTTGCGGACTCCCAGCCGCTTGCAGATGTCGAGCAGCTTCTCGTGCTCGTTGGCAGCATCGATCAGCACCCCTTCCCCTGTCTGCTTGCATCGCAGGACGAAGACGTTGTTCTCGAAGGGTCCCACGACCCAACGGTGGATCTCGGCCTGCTCGTCGTCATAGTGAAGCGTCACGGTGGCCCAAGGTACTTTGCCGGCAGGGCGCTCGCTCTTTGGAACTTGACCGCTCGGTCTAGTAGACAGGGAGGGACGAATCCGAAGCCCCGGACCAGGTGGCCGGGAGCCACGCATCTGAGGGGGACAACCCGTGAACTTTGCCTTCAGCGAAGAGCAGGAAGAGCTCCGCAACATCGTGCACCAGTTCCTCGAAGCCAAGTCGGCAGAGCCGGCTGTGCGAGAGCAGATGGAGACCGAGAGGGGCTATGACCCCGACGTGTGGAAGCAGATGGCCGAGCAGCTCGGCTTGCAGAGCCTGATCATCCCAGAGGAGTACGGCGGCCAGGGCTTCGGCTATGTGGAGCTGACCGTCGTGCTCGAAGAGATGGGCAAGTCCTTGCTGTGTGCGCCGTTCTTCTCGACCGTCGTCCTCGCCTCGAACCTGTTGATCCACTCAGGCGACGAGGCCGCAAGGAAGGAGCACCTTCCCGGCATCGCCTCGGGTGAGACGGTCGCGACCGTGGCCTTCACCGAGCCGAACGGAAAGTGGGACGAGTCCGGGATCGAGGCGACAGCCACCAGGGAAGGTGACACCTGGAAGGTCTCCGGAACTAAGATGTTCGTGCTCGACGGCCATACGGCTGCCCTCATCCTGGTGGCAGCGCGGACAGACGCCGGTGTGTCGATCTTCGCGGTCAGCGGCGACGCGGCCGGCCTCGATCGGACGGCGCTGTCGACCATGGACCAGACCCGCAAGCAAGCCAAGCTCGATCTCGACGGCGTCGAGGGCACCCTCGTCGGCACCGAGGGGGGTGGCTGGGACCTGCTGTCGACGGTGCTGGACCTCGCAGCGGTGGGTCTGGCAGCCGAACAGGTTGGTGGCGCGCAGCAGTGCCTTGACATGTCTGTCGAGTACGCGAAGGTGCGGGTCCAGTTCGGGAGGCCCATCGGCTCGTTCCAGGCGATCAAGCACAAGTGTGCGGACATGCTCCTCGAGGTCGAGTCAGCCAAGTCGGCCGCGTACTACGCTGGATGGTGCGCCTCGGAGATGAACGACGAGCTCCCGTCGGTGGCCTCGCTCGCAAAGGCCTATTGCTCGGAGGCCTACTTCCACGCTGCGGCCGAGAACATCCAGATCCACGGCGGCATCGGGTTCACCTGGGAGCATCCTGCCCACCTGTACTTCAAGCGGGCCAAGAGCTCGGAGTTGCTCTTCGGCGACCCGACCTATCACCGCGAGCTCCTCGCCCAGCGCATCGGCATCTGACGTCCAAACCCGGATCACGGCGCCCTGAACCATGCGGAAGGTCGTGTGCGTGCAGCTCGGTCCACCCGAAGGACTTGTGGTCGAGGATGTTCCTGACGTCGATCCGGGGCCCGGTCAGGTCGTGGTCGCCGTCCGAGCGGCTGGTGTGAACTTCGTCGATGCCCTGTTCGTGTCAGGCGAGTACCAGATCAAGCCCCCCGTGCCGTTCACACCCGGCTCTGAGATCGCCGGAGAGGTCATCGCCGTGGCTCCTGACGTGGACCTGCTCGCGCCGGGAGACGCCGTGTTTGCGACCACCTGGCTTGGTGGCTACTCCGAGCACGTTGCGCTCGACGCCGGCCGTGCGGTGCTGTTGCCGCCCTCGATCGACTTCGGTCGGGCCGCGACGTTCTCCCAGAGCTACTGCACCGCTGTGTTTGCCCTCCGCGAGCGAGCCCACCTCACAGAAGGGGACAGGCTCCTGGTGCTCGGTGCCGGCGGCGGCGTCGGCCTGGCGGCGATCGACGTGGGCAAGGCGCTCGGCGCGGAGGTCATCGCGGCGGCCTCCTCGGAGGCGAAGCTGGCCGCGGCGACCGCGGCCGGAGCGGACAGCACCATCGACTACACGGATGAACCGCTCAAGGAGCGGGCGAGGGAGCTGACCGACGGCAAGGGTGTCGACGTCGTGTTTGACCCGGTCGGTGGTGACCTGGCCGTACCGGCACTTCGTGCCCTGGGCAACTTCGGGCGTTACGTCGTCATCGGCTTCGCTTCGGGAGCGATCCCGAAGCTTCCTCTCAACCAGGTCCTTCTGCGGAACAGGTCTGTGCTGGGGGTCGACTGGGGCGCCTGGTCGATGCAGCACCCGGGCGCGAACGACGGGCTGATCTCCGAGATCGTCTCGATGATCGGTGCCGGTGTCCTCAACCCCGCCAAGCCTGTGGCGTACCCGATGGACCAGGCGGGGAAGGTCCTGAGAGACCTGATCGAGCGGCGAGCAGTCGGCAAGGTGGTGCTTGACCCCGGGCTCTGATCAGAACATGTCGACCGGGCAGGGTCCGACGCCGACGAAGCTGCCGTCGATCCTCACCACGACATCAGCCTTGCGTCCGTTCGCGAGTTGCAGCGAGCAGAGCCCCACGAGCTGCTCGAGGAGCGGGCCTGTCACGACGCCGGGCTCTGTGCTCGCCCCGAGCAAGGCACCCTCCCATGACGAGATGCCCGAATCGCCGTCGCCCGCGGCCCCGATCGACCTCGACTGCTCGATGTGGACTCGCACGTCGGGGTAGGTGGTCCCCTCGGCGTCCACCATCTCGGCCAGGCCAGACCATCGCCTTGTCGTGTGCTGTGCCATCGCCCCCTACCGTAGATCGCCTCCGGAAGGGCCACCTCGATGTGACCGGCTGGTTGGATGCATCCTTCTCCTAGGCTGTGGCCGTGATCTGGTTCTTCACCGCCCTCACCGCCGTGGTTGTCGTTGTCATAGCCCTGGTGGCAGTGGGCAGGGTCACGTTCTCTCTCGCCGAGATCCCGCGGCAGTCCTCATATGAGCTGCAGGCCGCGGTCGAGTTCGTGGCGGACAACCTGCCTGGGGAGGTCACGGCACAGATCTCCTACGAGGACGTGCAAGAGGTGCTCGAGCTCCACTTGGACTACCTCGAGGCGAAGGGCGTCGCGGTCGAGGAGGTGCCAGCGCCGGGTGCAGCAGTCCGCACAGATGGCAGGCGAGCCGCGGGCGCCCGGGCTGGTGGCTTGGTGACAGGTGAGGGCCGACCAGGCCGGACCGGTCAGCCTGGCGGCGCGGAGGATCCCGCCCCGAAGCGGTTGCCTGGCGAGTACCGGTTCCCCGAATGGCCAGAGGCCGCGGGGGCTGGACCCCTGGTCGCAGACGACGACGAAGCACTCGCCTACATCCTCGGCCGCCTCGGCCAGTCAGGGAGCGACATCGAAGACGTGCACGTGGTGCGGGTGCTCGAGGCCGAGCGCGGGTATCTGGAAGCGATCGGAGCGATCGGGACTTCCGTGGCTGACCCCACCAAGCCGGCACCTGCCGATGGTCCCGAGAGGTCCTCGTATCCCTGATCCGGCGACCTCGCCCCGGGTGGCGAAGGCCGACGGATCGAACCCACGAGGTTCGGCCCAGGCGGGCCCGGGTCGGGCGAGACGGCCTATCATCTGATCACCGAGGAAAGGAGGTGGTCCAACAGTGGAAGACAGATCGTTTGGGACCTCGGAGGTGTCTGGCCGCTAGGCCGGATGCTGGACCTCCTGGCGAAACCCAACCAGGCACCCCCGGGGCTCACCGGCACGAGAACTGGTCCCGCTCGTGCAGCGCCGGCCCGGGAAACCCAGCTGAGTCAACCGACGGGGAGGCCTCGTGCCTCCCCGTCGCCCATCCCTCCCCGTCGCCCATCCCTACGTGCGGCCGGCAGATCGTTGTCGATGCGGCGAGCGCCGTCCGATGACGAGCGCAGCCAGGGCGCCGCCCCCTGGTCGTTAGCATGGCCCCATGAAGCGCCCGACGAAGTTCGAAGAGCATCGCTGGCTCGGCGACAAGCGCAGCCAGATCGTCTATGACCTCGACAACCTGGACGAGGCCGACGAGCCCCTTGTCGAGGACATCCTCGCTGCGGAGTCGTTCCTGGCCTTCGGGCCGGACACGTTGGCAGAGGCCCGCAACCGCGGTTACAAGCCGTTCCGTGGCAACGGCAGTGGCAAGCCCCAAGTCCAGGCCTGAGCCCGGCGAGCTGCATCGGTGGAGCCGCTGTTCGTCTCAAACGGGTTGAGCATCGTCGGGCACATCGCACGACCTCGAAAGGCGCCCGGCCGCACCGCGCCCGGCGTGGTCATATGCCACGGCTACCCGTCCGTCGTGGAAGGTGGCGGCCTGTCGGCCAGGTCCTTTCCCGAGCTTGCCGACCGGATCTCCAACGAGTTGGGGTGGGTCGGGTTGGTCTTCTGCTTCCGTGGCTGCGGTGGATCCGACGGCGACTTCTCTCTTGGCGGCTGGATGCAGGACCTGGTCGGCGCGGCGAACTTCCTCGGTGAGCAAGAGCAGGTTTCAAGCGTCTCGGTTGTCGGCTTCGGCACGGGTGGCGGCTTGGCCATCTGCGCGGCCGCGTCCGAGCCTGCGGTCCGCGCGGTCGGTGCTATCGGCGCGCCGGCTGATTTCGACGACTGGGCCAACCATCCTCGCAGGCTGCTCCAGCACTCCCGCGACCTGGGCATCATCGGGGACCGCTCCTACCCTGCGGCATTCGACCAATGGTCACGCGAGCTGCGCGACATCCGTCCGATCACCTGCGTCGACGCGATCCGTGACCGACCGTTCCTGGTGGTCCACGGCTCTGACGACGATGCCGTGCCCGTGTTCGACGGCCGGGTGCTCGCTGATTCACACGGTGCAGCGGATCTACGGATCATCGAGGGCGGTGCCCACCAGCTCCGTCATGACCCCCGAGCAGTCGCGATCCTGCTTGGCTGGCTCGACAGGCTGCGCGATCGCCCGACCACATCTGCAACGAGCTGACGAGCCCGACGAAACACCAACAGAGGGAGGCACAGAGTGCGAGTAGTCCTGACCGGGGGAGCTGGGTTCATCGGAGCGAACCTCTGCCGCACGCTGTCCCGCACCTCCGACCACGAGATCGTCGTGCTCGACGATCTGTCGACGGGCTTCTCGTCGAACCTGGAGGGCACCACAGCCGAGCTCGTCGTCGGTAGCATCCTGGATGCAGCGCTGGTCGATGAGACCATCCGCGATGCAGGTGCGGTCGTGCACCTTGCTGCTCGCCCGTCGGTGCCACGGTCACTGGCGGATCCCATGGCAAGCCACCTGGCAAATGCAACTGGAACGATCGAGGTGCTCGAAGCGGCCAGGCGAGAGTCCGCGCGGGCCGGCAAGCCGGTGCACGTGGTGGTCGCCTCGTCCTCGTCGGTCTATGGAGCCACCGACATCCTGCCCAAGAGCGAGGACCTGCCGACATCGCCAGTGAGTCCCTACGCGGCCTCCAAGCTGGCAACCGAGGCCTATGCCGTGGCCTACCAGCGGAGCTTCGGCCTGCCGGTGCTGTGCTTCCGGTTCTTCAACGTCTTCGGGCCCTTGCAGGCCGCGGGTCACGCGTATGCGGCGGTGATTCCGGCATTCGTCTCAGCGGCCCTCGCTGGTCAGCCTCTGGTGGTGCACGGTGACGGTCTCCAGAGCCGTGACTTCACCTTCGTGGACACGGTCACCGCTGTGATCACAGACGCGATCGGACGAAGGGTCACCTTCGACTCTCCGGTCAACCTTGCGTTCGGGACCCGTACCGACCTGATGACGGTGATCGCCCGCCTCGAGGCGCTGATCGGTGAGCCGTTGGCCGTGGACCACACGGACCCCAGGCCTGGGGACGTTCGGCACTCCCAGGCGGATTGGTCCCGGTTGAAGAAGCTGTTCCCAGATGTCGACCCGGTCTCGTTGCAGGAGGGCCTCGAAGCAACCGTCGAGTGGTTCAGGTCCCAATGAGCGACAGCGAGCGGACCGCTGGCACCGAACCAGGTGTGGGTACCGAGGGCCCCCACCGAGTGACCTACGGTCCGTACAGAGCCAAGCGCATGGTCGACCTGGCGGTTCTGTTGGTCGTGTCAGTGCCCGCTCTGGTCATCGGAGGGCTTTGTGCTGCAGGGGTGAAGC
>JAHFUU010000463.1 GCA_023264915.1 Microthrixaceae bacterium
CTGTTCGGCAACTACAGCTTCGAGAACCATGTGGTGACCACCCACTTCAAGGGTCGCAGCGACATCATCACTGCGCCGTAAGTCCTCGATGCTCTGACCGACAGGCTCGGGGCTGCCCGCGTCATCCACGCCGAGGGCGCCCACATCACCGACCGCGATCTGGGCGGGCTCGACGCGGCCGTTGCCGCTGCGGCCTCAGCGGACGTGGCGATCGTCGTCGTGGGTGACAAGGCCGGCCACTTCGGGCTCGGCACCGTGGGCGAGGGCACCGACGCGACCGACCTCGGTCTCCCGGGCGGGCAGCACCAGCTGGTCGAGGCCGTGATCGGCACCGGCACGCCAGTCGTGGTCGTGCTGTTGAACGGCCGGCCCTTCGCCCTTTCTGGGATCGCGAGGGAGGTGGGGGCGATAGTCGAAGCATGGTTTCCCGGGCAGGAAGGAGCGGCAGCGATCCACGATGTCCTGTTCGGGATCGTGAACCCGGGCGGGAAGAGCCCGCTCACCTTCAGCACCTGCGTGGGCGTGCAGCCAAACGTGTACAACCGAAAGCGCCTGGGTGAGGGGTTCCCTGCCATCGGCGGCATCGAGCCTGTCTTCGCGTTCGGTCACGGTCTCAGCTACACCACCTTCTCCTATGAGGGCCTGACCATCGAGCCGAGCGAGGTGCCCGTAGACGGATCGGTGACGATCGGCGTGACCGTGACCAACACCGGCGCCCGCGAGGGTGATGAGGTCGTCCAGCTGTATGTGCGTGACCCGCTGGCGTCGACCACGCGCCCGGTGCAGGAGCTGAAGGGCTTCGCCCGTGTCTCGCTGGCGCCGGGGGCCTCGGTGCGGGTCGAGCTCGAGCTGCCCGCTGACCTGGTCTCGCTCCTGAACCCTGGTCTGGTCCGCGTGGTCGAGCCCGGAACCATCGAGGTCATGGTCGGATCATCCAGCGTGGACATCCGGTGCAAGGGGTCCTTCGAGCTGGTCGGCCAGGTTCGCCAGGTGGGCGAGGACCGCCGCCTGAGGACTGCCGTGAGGTTGCTGGACGCGCCTTGAGATGCAACCCGCGCCCGCAGGGCCGCAAGCGGCCGCCGCGCCCTCGGCGAGCCGGTTCGTGGCGCGATGTGACAGCCCTGTCAGGCCGGTGTGAGCTTGTAGAGCTGGATCTCAGACAGCGGCCCGTAGTACTCGTCGCGGTTCTCGTTGAAGAAGTTGTACGCGGGGGTGCCGAGGGGCGCGTGGGTCGGGTTGCCCGCCGCATCGGTGAAGGCCATGTCCACCACCTTGAAGGTGCCGATCTGCACTGAGATCCACTCTCCGAAGATGACTACGCGGGATATGCGGTTGATGGGAAGCGACATGGCCCGACACTAGGCGTCTGGACTGGCCGGCGCTCGCAGCTCCCCATCACCGTCGGGCTCCCTGGCGGTCGCGCCGCCGGTTCCCTCGGGGGCTGCGCCCCCACGCTCCCTCGCTGGCGCTCGGGTGCTCCCCATCACCGTCGGGCTCCCTGGCGGTCGCGCCGCCGGTCGGCGCTTGCACGCATCGACGCCGAATCGTCGATCGCGGAGCTGCAAGCGCCGGTTTCCTCAGCCGACCAGTTGCTTGAAGCTGTCATAGGCGACTGAGGTCGCGCCAGAGGTCGACACGAGACCGAGGTGGTTGGCCCAGTCGACCTCATCATCGAGGTTGAACAGCGAGAACCACAGGCAGACCCTGCCTCCGCTGGCCACGCAGGCCTGAAGGCGCTGGGGGACCTCGGCAGCCTTCTCCTGCTCGAAGCGGTCAAGGTTGCCTCGCCAGTTGGAGAACACCGAGTTGCAGTAGATCGTTGGCCCGGCGTTCTCGGTGGATATCCAGTAGGTCCCAGGCTTGAGCCTCCCTGCGAACCACGTGGCGCCCGCGGCGATCTGGGAGGTGCAGCCATAGAAGTGGAGGTCGACCGCGTCATAGGTCCCCCCGTCGAGCAGCTTGGTGCTCCGAGCCTCAGCAGCGGCGTGGCGCGGATCATCGGGGTCCGCGAGGGCCGTCATGGCCTGGCTCGGCCAGCTCGTCAGCGAGACGCCGAACCTGGGATCCACGGACTTGACGGTCTCGTAGAACGTGCGCTCCAGCGTCAGGTAGTCATCGATGGTTCCCCTCCAGAAGATCGACTTGCTGTAGCTGGCATCTCCGATCTCGTTCTCGGACTGCAAGATGACCGACCGTCCCTGATCCAGGTATCCCGCGAGCGGCTGGATCTGGGCAGTCAGGCTCTGGCTGAACACCGTCGCGTCCCGGTACGGGAATCCTGCCCGGGGGTGCTCGCGAAGGGTCCCGTAGGTCGTGACCACGTTGCCGGGTTGGCGGTGGTCCATGGTGATCACGAGGTTGAACCCCTGATCGAGCCACCTGCGCAGCTTGTCCAGGTCGCCCGTCGAGCCGTCGATGCTGGCGTTGACGCGGACCCATCTCGCGCCCAGATCCACAGCGAGGGCTGGACCGTCGAAGCGGGCACCGGCACTCGCGTTGACGCCGAAGGCACCCGTGCCCGGTGGTGTGGTGTCCGAGGTGGTCGGAGGCGCCATCGAGGTGCTCGGCGATGACGGCACGGACGTCGTGGTCGGTGGGGGCGGGGGAGGGCCGATGCAGGAGGCGGCCACCATGAGCGCTCCGCCGAGTGCTGACGCGACAGCGAGCATCCTCGTGAGCGATCTGGTGGTGGGCATGCAGCAACGATGGATCCGGGGTGTTAGGCCCATGTCACGATGTGGTTAGGTGTCCAACTTGATCTTGATGCGCGCCCTCTGGCGCCGGCGGCGACTGCGCAACCCGCTTCAGTTATGGGCGGTGCACCCGATGGTCGCTGACCCGCCCTAGACCCACAAGACGCCGCTGGTCCACAACTGGATGCTGCGCCACAAGCGATTCCACCTCCATTTCACACTGACCTATGGGTCATGGATGAACATGGTCGAGCGATGGTTCTCGGCGCTGACAACCAAGAAGCTGCGACGCTCCTCCCACAACACCGTGAAAGAGCTCGTCGCCGACATCGAAGCCTGGACCGCCGCGTGGAACGAGGACCCCGAACCGTTCGTGTGGACCAAGACCGCCGACCAGATCCTCGAACGCCTCGCCGCCGACTGCGCCGCCATCAACG
>JAHFUU010000464.1 GCA_023264915.1 Microthrixaceae bacterium
TCCTGCTCTGGTGTCAGGCCTGGGGGGAGCCGCAAGATCCACGAGCCGGGCCGTCAGCCTCCAAGTCCCCTGATCATCGTGTCCAGAACGGTGTCGATCAGCATGTCGCGCGTCGCCTCGTCGAACGCGAACCCCAACAGCAACACCGTTGCCAGGCCGTGGGTCGCTGTCCAGCAGACGAAGCTCACAACAACCGGATCCAGCTCGACTCGGAGCCGGCCGGCTTCGATCGCCTCTTCGATCGTCCCAACCGCATACCTGAAGGTCCGCGTCGCGAGCGCTATCTCGACTCCGGTGGGCTCGGAGATCTCGAGCTCGGGAGGGAACAAGAACATCGTCTTGTACAGCTCTGGGTTCTCGAGCGCGTAGTCGACATATGAGCGGCACAGAAGGCGGAGGCGCAGCACCGGGTCGGCCTCGCGCACCGCCATGAAGCGCTCGAGCAAGGCTCCGAACTCGCCTTCGGCCACACCGCGCACCAGATCGCGCTTGTCTGTCACGTATGCATACAGGGCGGGTGCCGTCACCCCCAAAGAAGCGCCGAGCTTGCGGAGCGAGAGCTCGTCAAGACCCTTGGCGACTATCTGAGCGCGCGCCGCAGCAACGACCACACCTCGGGAAAGAGCCTCTCTCTCAACGGCTTCAGGTACGGCCATGTGTCGAGTCTCGCGCGCTGAGCGGTCGTGATCACCAAACGGGAGGCATGGACAGCAGCTCCGAGATGTCGTCCCCGGAGGCCGGGCGAGCGATCAGGAAGCCTTGGGCCTTGTCGCATCCCAGGCTGCGAAGCTCGTCGAGTTGCGCCGTGGTCTCGACCCCCTCGGCCACAGCGCTCAACCCGAGAGCGTGCGCGAGCGTGATGATCGCGGTGACGATCGCCGAGTCCGAAGCGTCAGTGCCGAGCCCGTTGACGAACTCGCGGTCCACCTTCAACACGTCTACGGGAAACCTTCGCAGGTACGACATCGATGAGTACCCCGTGCCGAAGTCATCGACTGCGATCCGCACCCCCAGCGCGTTCAACCTGCCCAACATCTCTGCGGACATCGCGACATCATCCATCAACACGCTCTCGGTGATCTCCAGCTCGAGACGTTCGGGCGCGAGGCCCGTGTCAGACAGGACTGCTCTCACATCCTCCACGAGCCTGGGATGACCGAGCTGCCGGCCGGACAGGTTGACCGATACGACGAGCCCGGACAGATCTGGGATCGAGGCCTGCCACCGCTGGACCTGGCGGCATGCCTGGTCCAGAACCCACATCCCGATCGGAACGATCAGGCCAGTCGCCTCGGCCACGTTGATGAACTCCCCAGGCAACAGCAAGCCACGCTCACCGTGCTCCCATCGCAGGAGTGCCTCCACTGCGCCGATACCGCCTCGCTCGAGGTCGACGATGGGTTGGAAGTAGACGCGGAGCTCACGTCGATCCAGCGCTCGCCGCAGCGCGTTCTCGATATCAAGCCGGTCAACTGCACTGACCCGCAACTCGTTGTCGAAGATCTCCCACCGGCCCCTTCCTCGTTCCTTTGCGCGGTACATCGCGGCGTCGGCGTCACGGATCAAAGTCCCAGGGTCAGCATCAGGATCGTCAGGGAAGGCAACGCCGACGCTGGCACCGATGAACACCTCGGCTTCGTCTACGACGAAGGGACCGCTCACCGAGGCGATGACCCGGTCTGCAATGGCGAATGCATCGGATCGTGTGTGCATGTCCTGGCACAGCACGACGAACTCGTCTCCCCCGAAGCGTGCGACCGTGTCGCCGGGCCTCAGCGCCGTAAGCAGGCGTTGAGCGATCATCTCGAGCAAGCGGTCACCCAGATCATGCCCGAGGCTGTCATTCACCACCTTGAAGTGGTCAAGATCGAGGAACAGCACCGCAACGCGGAGGCGGTGACGCTTGGCTCGCGCCAGAGCGACATCCAACCGGTCCAACAGCAGGGACCGGTTGGGCAGGCCAGTCAGCGGATCGTGAGTCGCTTGATGCGCGAGGGCCGACTCGAACTCCTTGCGCTTTCTGATGTCATGCAGAACGCCCGAGATGAGCACCCTGTTGTGCTCGCTGTCGCGATGCACGAGCAGCTGGCCGAGCACCGGCACCAGCTCCCCGTCGAATCGAGCGACCGACAGCTCGCCTGACCACATCCCTTCCCGCTCGAGCCTCGGACGGATCTCTGACGAGAACAGCTCCAGGACCGACGGCGGGAAGCACTCACCCAGGTTGAACCCCTCGATAGGCCCGCGTTCTCCCAGCCCGAAGAACCGCCTCGCGGACGCGTTCAGGTAGACAGGTTCACCTTGTCGATCAGAGATCCCAACCAGATCGTTCGTGGCCTCGAAGATGTCGATCAGGCGCTTGTTGTCGCGCTCGGCTTCGCGGCGCTCGGTTACGTCGCGCACGTGGATGACGATCCCGTTCACGGCGTCATCAGCCAGAAGGTTGGTCGCTTCGATCTCGAGCCATCGCCACCTGCCATCGGCGTCCAGCCCTCGGGCTTCGGTGCGACCGCTGCTCCCGGGGGTGACGAACACATGAGCCAGGCTTGCCATGAGACCTTCGCGGTCGTTGGGGTGTATGTACTCAGTACCCGAGGATCCGACCAAGTCAGCAGTCGGTCGTCCCCATACGTGCTCGATGGCGGGGCTTGCATACTGGATGCTCGCGGCTGCGTCGATCACCAGCACGGCGTCGATGCTGTGCTGCACGAGCGCCCTGAAGCGGCGCTCACTCCTGAGGAGCGCCTCTTCGGCATGAACGCGCCAGCTCACGTCCCTTAGGCTCACGACAGCACTCTCGACCTGGCCAACGGAGTCCCGAAGGCTCGCCACCGCGATCTCCACGGGCGCGAACTCTCCCGTGGGCTTGGCCAGGCGGAGCGTCATGGGATCTTGGGGCGTTCCCAGCTCGAAGGCGGTGGCTGCGCGAACCAAGCCATCCACGAGGTCCTCGGGATGCACGAGAGAGAAGGCGCTCGTTCCCACAAGGTCCTCGGGTTCCCACCCAAGGATGTGGGTTATCGCAGTGCTCATCCACGAGATGTTCCCGGCGGTGTCCACCAGGGCCAACGCGTCACGGCTCTTGTCGACCAGGTTCCTGAAGCGCTCCTCGCTCATGGCGAGCGC
>JAHFUU010000053.1 GCA_023264915.1 Microthrixaceae bacterium
GCACACGGCGTGGCCCGCCTCGTGGTATGCGGTCATCTCCTTCTCCGAATCGGACAGGACCGACGAGTCGCGCTCTTGGCCCATGAGGACGCGGTCGCGCGCCTCTTCGAAGTTGACCATGTGGATCTCGGTCTTGCCTGAACGGACAGCGAACAGCGCCGCCTCGTTCACCAGGTTGGACAGGTCAGCACCGCTCATCCCCGGTGTGCCCCTGGCCACGACGTCGAGATCCACGTCCGGGGCTATCCGCTTGTGCTTCGTGTGGACGTCGAGGATCTTGCGCCTGTCATCGAGCTCTGGCAACGGGACCACGACCTGGCGATCGAAGCGACCCGGACGCAGCAGGGCCGGGTCGAGGATGTCGGGCCGGTTGGTCGCTGCCATCATCACGATTCCGGTGGTGGCCTCGAAGCCGTCCATCTCAGACAGCATCTGGTTGAGCGTCTGCTCGCGCTCGTCGTGGCCGCCGCCGAGGCCCGCACCGCGCTTGCGGCCGATCGAATCGATCTCATCGACGAAGATGATCGCTCGACCCAGCTTGCGGGCGGTCTGGAACAGGTCACGAACCCGGCTCGCGCCGACGCCCACGAACATCTCCATGAAGTCCGAGCCGGTCACCGACATGAACGGGACACCCGCCTCACCGGCCACTGCCCGTGCGATCAGTGTCTTGCCGGTGCCCGGGGGGCCCACCAGAAGGACACCTTTGGGGACTCGGGCCCCGATCTCGGCGAAGCGCTCGGGGAACTTCAAGAAGTCGACGACCTCTGTGATCTCCTGCTTGACGCCCCCATATCCGGCGACGTCGTCGAAGGTCGTGCCCGGCCGCTCGGTCGAGTACATCTTGGCCCTGGATCGACCGACCGACATGATCCCTTGCATCTGCCCCTGGGCTCGGCGCTGTATCCAGATCAAGAAGCCGACGAAGAACACCAGGGGCAGCAGGTACAGGATCAGAGCGTTCCAGATGCTCGCGTCGGGTGTCACGAACTTGACGCCCTTGTCGATCATCCACCGCTTGTCCTCCTCGGTCGGTTCGAGGGGCGCGTTGGAGGTGAACTTGGAGCCGTCTGACTTGAGCTGGCCCGCCACCTCGCCGTTGGTGTTGTTGAACTCTGCCCCGTCCTTGCCGCCGGTGAGGACGTTGTCCTGCTTGAGCTGGTTGATGAACTCGCCATAGGAGATCTCCTTGGCGTTGGTCGGTCGCATGAGGGACACGACGACGACCGGGACGGCCAGCAGCAACAGAAGCCAGACGGCCCACTTCGGGAACGTCTGCTCACCGGGGAGCTTGCCGGGCCCGCGCCCATCGGGCTGGTTGGGGCTCGGCATCTCGGGGCTCATGCCCCCCAGCCTAGAAGACCCTGACGAAAAACCGGGTCAACCGGGTCAACCGGGTCAACCGGGAAAACCGGGGTCACTCTCGATTCAGCGCAGCGGCAGGGCCTCAAGTGTGGGTCAGGACGATCGGATTGAGCCGCGTGGAGGTCGATGCCGACACGGTGATAGTGGTTGCGGTGGCGAAGTCAGCGGGGATGGATGCGCCGGCGTTGTCATAGAACTGCGCGAGGTAGTAGCTGGGCGACCCGCTGACCGACGCTGGGTCGGCGGTCAGGACCTTGTAGGTCCCCGGGGGCAGGTCAGGCGTCGTGAACGAGCCGTCGGCGCCAGAGCGGACCGAAGCGATGATGCGTGCCTCGTCTGAAGGCCCGATGAAGGCGATCATGCCCGCCAGCGGCACACCCCCAAGGTTGCGGACCGATCCCGAGATCGACCCGGGATGGCTGTAGTCGAGTACCACGGGGCTGAGGGTCGAGCTGGTGCCGACAGTGACGCTGACAGGCGTTGCAGTCCCGAAGTCGTCCAGCGTGTGGCCGCCGTTGTCGTAGAACTCGGGTATGTAGTGCTGGGGTTGTCCGGCGAGATGGGCGTTGTCGATGATCGCAACCTTGTACTGGCCGGAGCTGAGGCCTGAGATCGTGAAGGTCCCGTCCGGGCCGGTCGTCACCGAGCCGGCGACCCCGAGCTGGCTGGCTGGGCTGACTGCCACGAAGATGTCCGCGAGCGGCCCGCGGAGGCTTCGGACCACTCCGGTGATCACTCCAGAGGCGGCTGGCGTGACAGGTGAGGACCACGGGGTGGGATCGCCCTCACCTGCACCGTTGACCGCAGACACCCGGAACGAGGTCGAGAATCCATTGGCGAGGTTGGAGAACGTCGCTTCGGTTCCGGTCGTGGTCAAGGTCCGGCCGTCTGATGCGCTCACGTGGTACTGGGTGACCTGTTCGGGGGCAGGCAGGGCATCCCAGGTGACACGTGCGCTTCCCATGCCTGGGGTCACCTCGAGGTTAGTCGGCCAATCGGGCAGCAGGCACCGGCGGCCCTGTTCGATAGCGAGGTTGATCTTCGCGTTCTTGCCTGGCCTGAGCAGGTGGCGCCCGTCGGTGAGGTAATGCGTGGGATCCGGCGAGACCCTCGCTGACCAGTCCGCCACGACGACACCGGGATGGGTGCTTGCCGCGGATGTGAACGCAGCGTTGACCTGGTCGATGAGCTGCATGCGCAGAGCGGCCGTCTCGGGCGTGTCGTTGGGGTCTGGCTGGCGCGGGATGTTCAGGATCACCCGGCACCTGGCACCGTCGGTCGCCGTCAGCAACCGTTGGAGGTCTGCGAGCCCCGGTGCGACCAGCGAGGGCGCAAGGTTCTGGTAGTTGTCGATGATCGTGTTGTAACCGAGGTCGAACACGACGACGTCAGGGTTGGTTGCCATCGCGTACCCTGCGCGTCCCGAATCCACCGAGGTGGCGAACTCCTCCCCGCAGATGGCAGCGAAGGCCCAGTGGAAGTACGGGTCGGGGAGAGCGGCGCCGCGCCATTGGGCAGCGACGCTGTCGCCGATGACGGCGATCCTGGGCCCGACGGTCGAGTTCTCGGTCACGCCGTTGGGGTTGGCCCCGTAGCAGCCACCGAGGATGTCGAATCCGATCTCACCGGCGGTCTGCGGCGTCTCGGCAACATAGGTGCGCTCCCATAGCAGCGGAGTCGGCGGGGGCCCGGCGCTTGCAGGGGGTGCCGGTGCGAGGACGATCGCAAGGGTCACCGCCACGATGCCCGCGATCGCTCGCCGCCTGCGGGGTAGCTCCACCATCGCGAAGATACCGGGTCGCCCGGGCGCGCGCCCCGATCCCAAGGCAGCGCTCCGTCGCCCCAAGAGATGAGGGGTCGCGGATCCCATCCCAATCACCTGGCTCGTCGGGCTGGGGCAGAGCGCCGCTAGGCGGTGAAGGCCAGGTGGGGCACCAGGTTGCGGCGGTCGCGCAGCTCCCATCCCTTCGGGACCGAGAGATGGGTGGCGTGCCGCTTGCACAGGTCATATGTCGAGGGGTGGCTCTCGGGTGCGAGGTCATCAAGCCAGGCCGTCGCGTGCTCGTGGTTGAACGAGAGGGTGGCCACAGCAGAACCCGAGCATCCCGGTCGCGTGCACTGACGTGCGTTGGGCATGGCTACAGAGGCTAACGATGGCCGCGGCGCGAGTCGTGGATGGCTGGAGCTCGCGCACGTCGTCCCGGCTCGAGCCTGGCTGGCCCACCCGCCCGCCTCGACAGGTCCGAGCTGTGTGGCCGCGGTTCGGGTGAGCCCATGGCCTGCCTGTAGATTCCTCCGGTGGCCGCCTCGAAGAAGAGCCAGGGGGACGACGAGCGCTCCCGTACGGCAAAGGGCCAGAACTCGCGCACGGGTGGCGCGGCCACCCCTCGGGCACCGAAGCCCAAGCGCGCCGATGACCCCGAACCCACGAACGAACCGGCCGGCCGGAGGATTCGCAAGTCGGGCCGCGCGCGGCGCGCCTCGAGCAGCCAGGGCGACGGCGACGAGTCCGAGGACCGAGGGCTTGGGGGTCGCTCTGGTGGCACTGGTGCCGGGTCGGCGCCTGCGAGGAAGCCGGCCAAGCGCTCCGCCTCGGCCTCGAGAGCCAGCTCCGCCCCCTCCCGAGCCCAGCCCCGAGCGCGGAGGTCCAACGCGCCAGATGGCGGTTCGAGCCGAAAGAAGCTGTCAGGGTCAGGGACCCCGGGGGCGAGCCGGGACAGCACCAGGGGTGCCCGAACCGAGCCCTCCGAGCGCGACGACGCGGGCTCAGATGCTGAGGACCCAGGCGACGAGCGCGCCGGCAGCGACTCCGGCCACGAGGATCGTCTCCAACCGTTCAGCTTGATCGAGCGCGTCAAGCTGTTCTTCCTCCAGCCCCCACCCGAGCCACCACCCGAGGGGGGCGACGAGCGCCCGGCGCGAGCCGAGCGTGCGCCGCTGGCCAAGCGCGAGCCGCCCGTGGACGTGTACCTGCCTGACGGCACCAAGGTTCCGCGGTGGGGCCTCGGGGACGTTGCCATGGCGTTCGTGGCCGCACTGTTCCTGCCCGTGATCGGGTTGCTGCTGTTCCTGGTCCTCGGGTACGTGCCGACCGCGCATGCCCCCGGCCTGGGTGGGGACGGTCTGGTGCTCGGTGAAGCTGTCGGGCACGTGGCTGCGGGCCAGCCCCCCGCGGTCACCCGATCCTTTGAGCACGCGCCCTACCTGTTGCAGTTCTTCAGCGTTCGCGTGCTGTTCTGGGCCGGCCTCCTGGGCCCGACGGCGTACGCGGTCTGGCGCAAGGGCAACGGTTTCGTCAAGGACCTCAAGCTCCGCTTCGAGTGGATCGACCTGCCCCTCGGGCTTGCGGTCGGTGTGGCGTGCCAGCTTCTGGTGATCCCGCTCATCTACTGGGTCGTCGAGCGCATCTCCCCGGGCCAGGACGTCGGTGAGGTCGCCCGCCGGGTCATCGACGAGGCAGAGGACCCGATCAGCACGGCAGTGGTGGTGATCAGCACGACCGTGGCGGCGCCGGTGGTCGAGGAGATCTACTACCGGGGCCTCACGCTGCGGGCGGCCGAGAAGCGCTTCGGTCCCGCGTGGGCGCTGGCAGGCACGTCAGCGTTCTTCGCGGTCACCCACTTCACTCCCATCGTCTGGCCCGGCATCTTGGTCTTCGGCGTCGTCCTCGGCGTGCTCGCGCAGCGCCTCGAGCGGCTCGGCGCGTCGATCTTCGCCCACATCGGGTTCAACCTCACGACCCTCCTCGTGCTGCTGTTCAGGATCGACATACCCATCGCCTGATCCATGTGGGGCGCGGGTTCGAGGGGTCCCTGCCTGGCAGGTCACGGTACGGACGTGCCGACCCCCAAGCTCGGGGACCTGAGGGGACGGCGGGCCGCGGGCCGTTCGCCCGTCTTCCCGCGTGTCTTCCCGCGTGTCTTCCCGCGTGTCTTTCAATGGGGAACCAGATGCTGGCAGACTTCGTTCAACACATCGCCGGTCGCGCGGCTGCCGCGCCCCGGCAACCGCTCGGGCGTGCAAGTCATGGACCCAGGTGCATGCGCGACCACGAGCGACGCCGCGAGCGTGGAACGATAGGCCCCAGATGACCGACGCCCTTGCTGACACAACCGCCGACGACGAGTCATCGTCATCCGGGTCGGATCGCTACGGGTCGGCCGCGGCCCCAGACGGTGGCGGCTCACCTGGTTCTGCGGCGGTCGAGACCGAGTCCCTGCCCGTAGGTGAGCCCGAGCCCGTCTCGCGCGAGCACCAAGGCGAGGGCAGCGCGACCGGTGTCGCCGACCGTGCCGACGATGCGACCGGCATGGCGCATCCGCCCGGATCCGATGAGGCGCCCGACGAGAGGTTGCCGCTCCTGGTGCGGCTGCGCAGGTGGCCGACAGGGGTCCTGCACCGCCTGGTTGAAGCGCCAGCCGAGAGCTGGGTGACCTTCGTGGTGGTAGGGGCCTGCGCCCTGTTCGTCATCTTGCAGCTGAACGTCGCCAACGTCCTGGCCAACAACACCCCCGCGGGCGGGGACATGGGCGCGCACGTGTGGGGGCCGGCGTTCATGCGGGACGAGCTGTTGACCAAGGGCCGTCTGACGGGATGGACCTCTGACTGGTACGCAGGGTTCCCCGCATACCAGTTCTACATGGTGCTCCCGTCACTGCTGATAGCGCTGTTGAGCCTGGTCATCCCCTACGGCGTCGCCTTCAAGCTCGTGGCCGTCAGCGGGGCCGTGACCCTGCCCATCGCCGCATGGGCATGCGGGAAGCTCTCTGATCTGCCGTTTCCCGCCCCCCCGCTGTTTGCCGTCGCGGGCACCGTCTACCTGTTCGACAGGTCCTTTTCGATCTACGGCGGCAACATCGCCTCGACCCTCGCGGGAGAGTTCGCGTTCTCGATCTCGCTTTCGTTGGCCCTGGTGTTCGTCGGCACGTTCGCGCGGGCGCTCCGCACGGGCAAGGGGAAGCATCGGGGCTGGGCGGCGATCCTGCTTGCCGCCTGCGGGCTCTGCCATCTGATCCCGTTCATCTTCGCGATGGTCGCGTCGGTCCTGTTCGTGATGCTGATGCCGGGCCTCACCGCCAAGGCCCGCGAGAGGGTGGGGGGCCTGATCGGATTGGGGCTTGCCGGCGGGCTTTTCTACCTGGCGAACCCGGCAAAGGGATACTCGGCGCCATATGGGTTCCTGGAGCCGTTCGTCGACCCGAGCGAAGGCTTGCAGTCCTTCTTCAAGGTGCTCTCGGCTGGCGTGGCGACGGCGTCGCTGGCCGTGTTGGTGCGCACCATCGTGACCGCGGGCCGGCACCTCATCTACACGTGGGTTCCGGTCCTTGCTGTCGGGGGGATGCTCAGCGCCTGGTGGACGGTCCCGTTCTACTTGAACCACAAGTACATGAACGACATGGGCTGGGAACGCAAGGACGACGTCTTGAACATGTTGTTCGTCCGCTCGAAGCTCGATCCCCAACTGCTCGACGCGCCACCCATCAAGTGGCTCTTGATCCTGGCCGGGGCCGGGGCCTTGCTCGCGATCATCTGGTGGCGCCGTGGCGGCGTGTTCTGGGTGATGGCCGCGGCGACCTTCGCAGCACTGTTCGTGTTCATCCCCGAAGGCCGGCTGTGGAACGCGCGGTTGCTGCCGTTCTACTACCTGGCGCTGTACCTCCTCGCGGCCATAGGCGTCGCGGAGGTTGCAAGGCTTGTCGCCACGCTCTTCGCGCGCGACGTGAACCGGCCGATCCGTTCGGTGATGGCAGTTACCGCAGTCGGCGGCCTTGCCGCCCTTGTCGTCGTCGCGCTGCCGCTTCACACGCTGCCGTTCGGGCAACTCGACTCGGCCACCGGAGCGTACAAGTGGTTGTTCTGGTCCACTTCCAACGGCGCGGGCTCCAACGACTCGAGCTTCATCTCGTCGTGGGCGAACTGGAACTTCACGGGCTATGAGGGCAAGTCGGCCTACCACGAGTACCACGACATCGTGGCGATGTGGGAGCACGAGGAGCAGCACGACCGCTATGGGACGCCCATGGCGCTGATGCTGCTGCCGTTCTGGACCAACGGCTGCATCGGTTCGATGGAGGGTCTGTACTTCGAGGCCTCTTCCACCACCCCTTACCACTTCATCAACCAGGACGAGCTGTCTCGCAACCCCTCGAACGCGCAGCGCGACCTCCCGTACCGCGCCGGTCCTCCCACCAAGGCCGATTTCGATCTGGGGATAGAGCATCTCAAGCTGCTGGGTGTTCGCTACTACATGGCGATCTCCGAGGGTCCTGACGGCATGATCGATCTCGCGCACCACAACAAGGACCTGAGCGAGGTGGCCGAGTCCGGCCCGTGGCAGGTGTTCGAGATCAAGGGCGCTGACCTGGTCGAGCCGATGAAGTACGAGCCGGCGGTGGTGAAGCTCAACGATCCGTCCAAGCCGCTGTCCCAGGACCTCCAGGCCATCAAGAACGCGGATGGATCGTCCAAGCCCAAGACCGGCTCGCCGTGGCAGTTCATGGCGATGGACTGGTACCAGGATCCCGAAGCGTGGGACGTGTACCTCAGCGCAGATGGGCCGGCGGGCTGGCAGCGCGTCGATCGGGGCGGCAAGCCCAGCCTCAAGGCAGAGAAGCCGATCGAGGTCACCAACGTGTCCAGCAGCCAGGACACGATCAGCTTCGATGTGTCCGAGCCCGGGGTCCCCGTCCTGGTCAAGATGTCCTACTTCCCGAACTGGAAGGCATCCGGGGCCGAAGGCCCGTTCCGGGTGACGCCCAACCTCATGGTCGTCGTACCCACTTCCAACCACGTCGAGCTGCGATATGGCTTCACGGGTGTCGACTACCTGGGCTGGCTGCTGACGCTCCTCGGTCTGGTGGGCGTCGTCTTCTTGTTCAGGTCCAAACCGATCAAGGTTCCCGATCCCTCTGATCCCAATGCCGCCCAGTACCAAGCCGCCCAGTACCAAGCCGCCCAGTACCAAGCCGCCCAGTATCCAGAGGCCCAGTATCCAGAAGCCCGGTACGCTGCCGGGCCCGCGCAGGACGGCTCAGGGCTGGCCTACTTCGGTCCACCGCTCCCCGGCGCTCCCCAACCGTCATGGGACGCGCCGCTGCCGGACCGGCCTCCGGTTCGCCCGGACCACTCCTTCCAGCCCGTTCCCCCTGCCGTTCCCCCCGTCGACACCGTTCCCCCAGCTCCCCCCGCAACCACAGTCGACCCGGCGCCGCCGGTCGGCGGCGCCGTTGCGATCGTGACCGGGGCGGTGCCAGCGCCAGAAGATCGCCAGTGGGCACCCCCGGGCTCCACCGGCGCGGCTGGTGGCGAGGTTCGTGGACCCGGCCAGGTCTCGCTCGACGCGAACGACCAGGACAGCGCGCGACCAGAGCCCGACGGAGGACTCGGATCCGAGCTCCCGGGAGCTGGCGCTGGGCCCGATGTTGTGCCTGATGTTGGGTCTCGCGCTGGGTCTGGCCGAACGGGGTCTGAACAGGCAGCCAGCGAAGGCGGCTCGGCCTCGGGCCCGCCTGACGAGCCACCCGACACCCACCGGGACGGTTGATGCAGCCCCGCCGGGCGCTGGCCGCTGCGGCTGCTGCTGCCGGCGTCTGCGCAGCGGCCCTGATCCTTCACCGCAGGCGTCGCCACGACGAGCTGCGAACCAGCCTCGACCGCCGCCGCGAACGGGGTCCCGCGCCCGGGCAGGTTCGCCTCAGCGTCATCGTGCCTGCCTACAGGGAAGAGCGCATCGCCTTCAGCGTGAACCAGCTTCGCACCGGCCTCGCAGAGGTCGCCTCTAACGGGGGGCTTGAGGTGATCGTCGTCGACGATGGCTCCCATGACGGGACAGCAGAGTTGGCCGAGGCCGCTGGAGCCGACGTGGTGATCCGCCAGCCTGTCAATCGCGGCAAGGGCTCGGCTGTGCGAACGGGCATGCTCGCTGCCCGGGGGCGGGTGGTCGCGTTCACCGACGCCGACCTGTCCTACTCGCCGGATCAGATAGCGACGCTCCTTGGGGAGGTGGAGGACGGTTGGGACGTGGTCGTCGGGAGCCGCCGTCACACAGACACCGTCGCCCTGGTGCGTGAGCATCGGCTCCGCGAGATCGGCAGTCGCGGAATCAACGTCCTGACCAAGTTCGTGTTGCTGGGC
>JAHFUU010000465.1 GCA_023264915.1 Microthrixaceae bacterium
GCCGAAGGGCTCCACGACGTGTTCCGTGCGGAAGGCATGGACTGGCGTGAGCCGGGATGCTCGATGTGCCTCGCGATGAACCCCGACAAGCTCGCGCCCGGCGAGAGGTCCGCGTCGACCAGCAACCGCAACTTCGAAGGCCGGCAGGGCCGCGGCGGTCGCACGCATCTGGTCTCCCCGGCGGTTGCCGCAGCAACGGCCATGAAGGGCACGTTCACCACGCCCGCGGACCTGGACTGACCGAGAGGACGAGTAGATGGACGCTGTACGAGTGCACTCCGGGCGGGCGGTCCCGCTTGACCGGAGCGACGTCGACACCGACCAGATAATCCCGAGTGATTGGCTGAAGCGGGTCGAGCGAACCGGGTTCGGAGCCGGCTTGTTCTCTGAGTGGCGCGACGATCGCGACTTCGTGCTCAACGACGAACGGTACGCCGGCGCCACCGTCCTGGTGGCCGGGCCCAACTTCGGCACGGGCTCATCGAGGGAGCACGCCGTCTGGGCCATCCAGGACTACGGCTTCGCTGCGGTGGTCTCTGAGCGCTTCGCAGACATCTTCCGCAACAACTGCACCAAGAACGGCCTCATCCCCGTCGAGGTCCCGGGCGAGGTGGCCCGAGCCCTGCTCGCAGCCATAGCCCAGGACCCCAGCATCGAGCTGACCATCGACGTCGAGCGACGGCTCCTGTCCGCACCCGCCGCCGGGATCGAGGTCGAGTTCCCCCTCCATGACGCCACCCGGCACCGGTTCCTCAACGGCCTCGACGACATCGGCCTGACCCTCGAGCGCGCCGCTGACATCGAGACCTTCGAGGCTTCCAGACCCATCTGGTACCCCTCGACTCGTTCCGGCTGACCGCGAGAGCCGGTCTTTGTGAAATCTCGGGAACCAGCTCGGCAGGACCGGACGTCGAACCCCAAACCGACCGGATTCCCGAGGGGGCATGATGAGGAAACGACTGGCTCTTGCGTGTGCCGCTGCTGTGACGTCGCTGGCCTTCGGGGCTTGCACCAGCACCCCCGAACCGCCCAAGCCTGACGGCAGCGATCTGCCCAAGCCAAACCTGAGCCTGGTGTCGGCCTTGGTGCGCTTCGACTCGTGTGACGGTGCGTTGCGCTCGATCCGAGCCGAGGCGAGCAAGCGGGTCACCGCTTACGGGCTCTCCTATGACGGATCGGCGAACGCACCTGACGTGCTTGCCGCCCCGGCCTCTCCCCCCGGTCGCGGTGGTCCGGTGACGACCGTGATGACTCCGGCTCCGAGCGTCGAGGGAGGTGTTGCGGAGTCCAACGAGGCACCGGCGGCCGAGGGATCCAAGGCTGACAGCCCCTCACGGGCAGCAACGGGCTCCGGCGGGCAGGGTGCAGACGCGAAGGCCCCTGCCCACTCCAGCACCAACGTGCAAGAGGTCGGCGTCGACGAGCCAGACCTGATCAAGACAGACGGCAAGCACCTCTTCACCCTCACAGGTGGCACGCTCCGCTCCTTCGACATCGTCGACAACATCCCGCGCCCCGCTGGCCAGCTCGACCTTCGATCGGCCTCGAGTGGTGCTCGCGGAGTTGCCGGTGACCAGCAGCTCCTGCTGTCCGGTGACAAGCTCCTGGTGCTGACCAAAGGCGTCAACGTGACAGTCGATTCGAGCGGGCCCGCCAGGCCGACCCCACAAGAGGACGTCGAGTCATCCATTGCCCCGATGGTCGGCACCGAGCTGGTCGAGGTCGACGCGGCGGACGCTTCCAACATGCGCCAGACCAGCCAGATGACCATCGACGGATCGATCGTCGATGCCCGGTTGGTCGGCAACACCGCACGAGTCGTCGTCGAGTCCGCGCCAGGGGCAATCGACTTCGTGCGTCCCACATCCTCCAGTCGCAAGGCGCTCGAGAAGGCCAAGAAGGCCAACCTGGACGTGGTCGACAAGACGACCACCGACGATTGGCTGCCGCAGTACTCGATCCAGGGAAGCAGCGAGCGGCGACCGCTGGTGGAGTGTGCCGGGGTGAGCCATCCCAAGGAGTTCGCCGGCTTCGGGATGGTTACGGTCATGACCGTCGAGCTGGGGAAGGGCATCAACCCGCACAACTCAGTGTCGGTCCAGGCCGATGCAGACAAGGTCTATGCCACAGCCGACCGCCTCTATGTGAGCACCAACCGCGCACCCGAGCTCACGGGGACCGGGAACGTCTCCTCAGAGCCGACGATCGCCACAGTCGACTCAGGGTCGGGCCGCAGCAGCGGATCAGCCGGATCGCTCAGGCCTGGCATCGACTGCGACCCGGCCTGCCCGCCCCCGGGGCCCCTCCCGACCACGGCACCGGTCCCACCCAGGCGCACCGACTTCAAGGCCGCGATCCACGAGTTCGACATCTCGGGCACCGGGCCGGCGGTCTACAGGGCCAGCGGTGAGGTTCGAGGAACGCTGATGAACGACTTCGCCATGTCCGCCCGGGACGGGTTCCTCAGGGTGGCCACGACCGACGGTCCTCCTGGCTCCTCCCGTGGCGCCGAGAGCTACGTGTCGGTGCTCCACGAAGACGGCGGCGAGCTCCGCCAGGTCGGGCAGGTCGGGAACATGGGCAAAGGCGAGCAGATCAAGTCGGTCCGCTTCATCGGGTCCATCGGGTATGTGGTCACCTTCCGCCAGACCGATCCGCTCTACACGGTCGACCTGTCCGACCCCCGCAGCCCGAAGGTCGCCGGCGAGCTCAAGATCCTCGGCTACTCGGCATACCTGCACCCCATCGCTCCGGGGCGG
Organism: Microthrixaceae bacterium; assembly: GCA_023264915.1. Taxonomy (GTDB): domain Bacteria; phylum Actinomycetota; class Acidimicrobiia; order Acidimicrobiales; family Acidimicrobilacustridaceae; genus JACPNV01. The sequence goes on from JAHFUU010000465.1 coordinate 2,760, forward strand.
CTCCTGGGCATCGGTCAGGACGCGACCGACCGCGGGCGCGCTCTCGGCACCCAGGTCTCGCTGTTCGATGTCTCGAATCCAGCCTCGCCGGCCGAGCTGAACAAGGTCACGCTCCCCAACGCCCACTCAGAGGCCGAGCAGGACTACCACGCCTTCATGTGGTGGGAGCCGACGAACCTCGCCGTGATACCTGTTCAGGGCTCGGCTGCCGTGAGGGAGATGCCCGTGCCTGCCCCTTGCCCGCCCGATGCCGAGTGCAACATGGTCACGGGACCCTCCAGAGCGTTCGTGGGTGCGATCGGCTTCACCGTAGACGGCAACGGCATCAAGGAGCTGGGCCGAATAGTCAACCCTTCGTCGACCAG
>JAHFUU010000054.1 GCA_023264915.1 Microthrixaceae bacterium
GCCGCCGCTGCCGGGAGCCACCGTCGCTGACGCGGCGGCCGGTGGCATGCACGCGGTCATGGCGATCCTGGCCGCGATCGTCAGGCGTGACCGAAACGGTGAGGGCGCCTACCTGGACGTCTCGGTTGTGGACGGCGTGCTGTCGCTCATGTCTATCCATGTCGACGAGCATCTCGCCGTGGGCACCGAGCCGGGCCCCGGACACGACATCCTCACCGGCAGGTACGCCTGCTACGGGACCTACCGGTGCGCTGACGGGGGTTGGGTGGCGGTGGGAGCGATCGAGGCACGGTTCTATGAGCGCTTGTGCCGGTGCTTGGGATGTGAGCAGTGGATCGACCACCAGTACGACGACACCGAGGGCACGCAGGCCAAGATCAGGGCGGACCTTGCCGATCGCTTCCTGACTCGCAGCCGAGACGAGTGGGTGATCGAGCTTGCCCCGAAGGACTGCTGCGTGGCACCGGTGCTGTCGATCCCCGAGGTAGTCGAGGACCCGCACCTGGTCAGCCGTGGCGCCATCGCCCGCGCGGCATCACCGACCAAGGGCGACTACCGCCAGCTCGGAACCTTGCTGGCGGGAACAGACACCTCTGCCAGGTACTTCGAGATCCCGGACCAGTCCCGCACCGACACGCGCGCGGTGCTCGCCGAGGCAGGAATGGCACAGCACGAGATCTCCGAGCTCATCGAGAAGGGTGCCATCGCATGAAGGGAGCGCCGAGACGATGACCACTCCGGCTTCCATACCCCAAGAGCTTGCGGATCGCGACGACCTGCCCGATGATGTGAAGCAGCTGATCGGGCTCGGCCAGTACAGCGAGGGGAGTGAGTTCGCTGTCGAGCGTGGCTACATCTGGACCAGCTGCGCGTCGGTCGAGAACGGAAACCCGCTGTTTTGGGACGACGAGGTCGCCGAGCAGGTCACCGGCGGACCGATCGCGATGCCGACCATGCTGTCGGTCTGGTTCCGCCCGCACCACTGGGCGCCCGGGCGGACCAGCCAGGCTCTTCCCTTGCAGGTGCACTTCGACTTGAAGGAGCGCTTCGACTTGCCTGAAGCGGTGATGACCGACAACACGATCGTGTTCCATGAGCCGGTGCGCCCCGGTGACCGGCTCAAGACCCGCCAGGTTCTCCAGTCGGTGTCCCCACCCAAGACCACCAAGCTGGGCATGGGCCGGTTCTGGGTGATCGACGTCGAGTACCGCAACCAGAACGACGAGCTGGTCGGCATCGAGAGCTACACCGGCTTCGGCTACAAGCGGGACCACTCATGACCGAGCTCAACGATCGCTGCCTCGACCAGGTCGTCGTCGGTGACGGCCTTCCGCCGCTGCGAGTAGATGTGACGGCCACGACGATCGTGCTCGGCGCGCTCGCGGCGAGGGACTGGCGCCCGATGCACCACGATCATGACTTCGCCGTGAACCGGAACGGTACCCGGGACATCTTCATGAACACGCCGAACCAGGCAGCCTGGTTCGAGCGCTACCTCACCGACTGGACCGGCCCGAAGGGACGGCTGGGTCGAATGAAGTTCAAGATGTCCGGTTCTGTCTTCCCTGGTGACACCATGGTGCTGGCGGGCACGGTCAAAGACGTCTCAACTGACGACACGGGGTGCGGGTGGGTGACCGTCGAGGTTGCTCTCACTGTCGAAGGCGACGTGAAGACGTCCTGTGTCGCTTCGGTCGCGTTGCCGACATCGCGCGACGACAACCCGTGGGCGAGGCGGGGTGACCGATGGAAGCCATGAACGCCCAGATCGCCCGGCCCGCGAGCCAAGGAGCCTGACCGCACATGGACCTGGATCTGACCGAAGAGCAGGAGATGCTGCGCAACCTGGTCCGCCAGGTGTGCAACGACCACGCGCCCCTCACGGTGGTTCGTGAGCTGGAGGACGATCCGGTCGGCTACCCGGCCGAGCTGTGGAAGCAGTTGGCGGACCTCGACCTCATCGGGCTCTTGCTGCCGACCGAGTATGGCGGCTCGGGCATGGGCATGATCGAAGGTGCGGTCATGTACTCAGAGATGGGCCGGTCACTGGCGCCGCTCCCGCACCTGGTGTCGGCGGTTCTCGCCGGCGGCATGATCGCCCGCGCCGGAAGCGACGAGCAGCGACGAACCTACCTCCCAGCGATCTCGTCTGGAGAGCTGATCGCGTCGATCGCGTGGCTCGAACCAGAGAACGGTTTCGGGCCCAGTGGCATCCAGCTCCAGGGCGTCGTCGAGGACGACGGCTACGTGCTCACCGGGACCAAGCGCCACGTCGCCTTCGCCTCTTCGGCACAGACCCTTGTCGTGCCCGTGCGCACCGGCGACGGTGTGGAGGACGTGGATCTGCTGCTCGTCGACCCGAGAACACCTGGCGTCAGCCTCGAGCAGCGCTTCGGGGTCGCTTCTGACACCCAGTACGACGTGGCCTTCGACGGCACCCGTGTTCCGGTCGGGAACCGCGTCGGCGAGCAGGGCTCTGGCTGGTCGACCCTGGATTCGGTCATGCGCGAGGCGATCGTGCTCGTGGCAGCGCAAGCCATGGGAGGAGCGCAGCAACTCCTCGAGATCACCAACCAGTACGCGAAGGACCGCGTCCAGTTCGACAAGCCGCTCGGAGCCTTCCAGGCGATAGCTCACTACCTCGCCGACGCCAAGACCGTCATCGACGGCGCCACGGTGCTCGTGTGGGAGGCCGCGTGGGCGCGTGCAGCATCCAAGCCGGAAGCGGACAAGCTTGCCGCTATGGCCAAGCTGTTCGCTTGTCAGGCCTACCGGGACACCTCGGCGACGAGCCTCCAGATCCACGGCGGGATCGGGTTCACGATCGAGTGCGACGCGCAGCTTTTCTTCAGGCGGGCCAAGCAACTCCAGCTCTCGTGGTGGGACGGCCGCTACCTCGAGGAGCTCATCGCGTCGGCGGTGCTCGACTAGCCCGAAGGGGCCGATCGCCCGATCGTCGGGCCGTGCGTGGCGAACGAGGCCAGACCCCGTAGCGGTCCGCGGTCGCTTGCCTGGGGAAGGTGGTTGTGATGGTCGGGTGGTGCTAGCCGCGCTGGTACTCGGCTATGCGTGGTCGGAAGCCGGCGATGATCAGCGCTATGCAGCCCAGCGCGACCAGCGGCACCGCCGCCTGCCACAGCGTCGCGACGGTCTGGCCCTTGTTGATCGAGTCGTCGAAGGCACGGTCGTTGATCGCGACTGCCTCTGCCAGCTCACGGTCCAGCGTCGAGAAGTCGGACTGGTCAACCGAGATGCGGGTGGCTTCGGCCGGATCCTTCGCGAACGTCTCACGGGCCCGCAGCCCCGAGTCCTGGAACCGCGCGTACGAGGTGAAGGCCGAGGTCAGCTTCGTGCTCTCGTCATCGAAGGACACCGACCGGTAGGCCTCGGCGAGGTGACCCCCGTAGCGAGGATCGCGGAAGACGATGTCGGGTTGGTCTGAGACAGACTTGGCCACGGTCCAGTAGGTGGAGGGTGTGGCACCGCCCGGGCCGACGCGCAGCAGCTGCTGGGACTGGTCCACCAGCCGCGACTCGGCAGTCGCAGCCCGCTCACGGTCGAGCACCCACCGCAACTGGTCGCCACGGACATCAGAGACGGTCGCTCGTGCCCGGCGGATCGTGACCGCGGAGTCGAACGCGTCGCGCTTGGCGATCCTGAGGTTGGTCGATGCATTGGACAGCCCGGCGTCAGCCATGAACGTGGCGCTCGCCAGCAAGACCGTGGCTGCGGCGAGGCCGCCGTTGAGGATGCGGCGCGTGCGGCGGAACAGCAGGAGCTGGGAGACGATCAGGGCACCGAAGCAGGCCACGACACCAACGGTCACCACGTTGGCGAGCAACCCCACCCGGCCCTGTTGCTGATCGGAGGTGGTGTTGAGCTTGCCGATGCTGTCATCCGCGAGCCGCTGGGAGTTGGGCAGCAGCGTCGCCTGCATAACCTGGGTCGCGTCGCGGTACTCGCCACGAGCCTCGTCGTTGCGGGCGAGCGAGGCGAGCAGCAAGGCCCTGTCCAGGTGGCTCTGGTACGTGCCGAGTCCCGCGACGATCTCGCGGGCAGCCCCGTCCTGGTCGCCCTCGTCGAGGGTACGGGTTGCCTTGACCAGGTTGTCAGATGATGCCGAGAGCTGCTCGTGCACGTGATCGAGAAGTGCCTGGCGACTCGTCCCGAGGTCAGCGCGGTCACCGACCAGCATCACCTCCGCGAAGGTCGCATCGAGGTCCGCGAGCGAGCGTTGGATGTCCAGAGCCGCCGCAACCCCAGCCTTTTGCCGCTCGCCAGCGACGCCGAAGGTGTTGCGGGTGCTGGCGAACGCGTAGGTGGCGACGGCCAGGAACACGACCACCGAAGCGACCGTCACCACCTCGAGTGCTCGCATGAGCGTCGGGGTTGTCCACTCGACACCGAACAGGCGCGGTGACCTCGGTTGCGGGAGTCGCCGCCCAAGCCTGCGAGGTCTGCCACGAACCGACAGGTGGTGCGTCGACCCGTGCCGGTTCGATGCGCGTGGCGCCGGGTGACCGGGTGCCGCGGAACCTGCCGGGCCTGATGCTCGTCCACGGTGGCCGGCCAAGAGCTGCCCCGAAGGCGTTCGCGAGGGGTTCTTGGGCGAGGGTGCGCGTGGCGTGTTGGCTGTGAGCGACATCCCACATCCTCCGAGCCCGCCCGAGCCGGGCCACATCGAACCTGGCAGGGGCTGAGGGTGATCTGCGAGGCGCGGTCACCGTACCAGCCGAGGCAGGGCAGCTGGCATCGGATCGATCCCTGCCTCGAGGCGCTGCGACCGCCCCTGACCGCTCGGTCTGGATGTTGTGGCCAGTAACATCGTCAAGCCATGTGGCCGCACGGTTCGTCGGGATGGAGCACAGCTCCGGTTCAGCACTCGGGTCGAGGCCTGCCTCACCGCCCCCTGGGTCCCGGGTGGGCCAGACGCCTGCGGTTCTCGGGTCAGGTCCCGGCACTGGTTGATCCGGTCGAGAGCACGCTGTCGGCCCGAGCCAGGCGGGGGCGTGCGGGCCCCAATCGGGCAGAGACATGAGTCCCGACGAGGTCGACGATCAGTTGGCTCGCCTCAAGAGTGCCGCCGAGGCCGCCACCGCCAACCTCATCGAGCTCGAGGACATGGGAACCCTGACGCTGATGCGGGCGGGCTCGTTCAAGGGCGCCAGCGCCGCACCCATCGCGCATGCCCTAGCTGAGATCACCGCGCTCAACTTGAACTACAGCTGCTTCATGGCGTTCGCGAAGGAGATCGAGGGCCTGGCCACCGAGGGTCATGTCAACCGCGACAAGGCCCGGCAGATAGAACGCTTGATGCGCTCACCCTCGATCGAGTTGCCCGCCGTCGAGACCGACTTCGAGGCCAGGGACCTGTTCTCACCCATCGAGAGGGTCGAGATGGTCACACCTGACCGGTTGATCGACATGATGAACGCCGAGTTCATGGCCGCGAAAGCTGTCGTGCTGAGGGTGGACAGCATCTGGCACGGCACGAGTGCAGAGCTCGACAGGGCAGAGCGGCGACTGCGGGACCTGGCAGCCGCGGCAGAGTCCCTGGGTGAACCCACAGCTCACCTCGACCAGATCAAGAGCCGGATCCAGTGGTGCAGGGCCGCCCTCACCGAAGATCCCTTCTCGGCTGACGATCTGGCCACCGGTGAGATCGGGTCGGCCATTGGGCGGATCGAGCATCAGCTGCGGGCCGTCGCGGCCGAACGCCATGGTCTGGCGGGTGAGCTCTCGCTCGCGCGCCAACGGCTTCGCGGAGCCATCGACGCACTCGACGCGTGTGACGACTTCAGGGCTGAAGCCCTTCGTGCGATTGCCGGACCGCCGGGATTGCTGGCCGTGGAACGGCGCTATGTGGAGGATCCGCGCACGGGGCTCGGTCCGTGGCTCGACCGGCTCGAAGCGATGCAGGCAGGCGGGCGCTGACGCGACGCACGCAATGGCCTGGCCCACTGGAACGACCAGGCAGCCAAGCTCGAGGAGGCAGCGCAGAGGGCTCTCGACGCCAACCGGGCGCCGCTCGCCCGGCGCGACGAGCTGAGAGGGATGCTCAGTGCCTATGAGGTGGTGGCACGACAGCAGGGCAGGGCCAGCGATCCCCCGGTGATCGCCGGCTACACGGCTGCCGCCAGCTGCCTGTACCGCGAGCCAGTCGACCTCGACGAGGCCGAGGCTCTCGTGAGCGGGTTCACGCATGCCGTGCGGGGCCAGAACGGATCTTGATGGGACCGCTGCCCGCGACGTGTCCTGAACCTGGCTGTGGGGGAGCCGTTCTCGATGACGGCTACTGCGACAGCTGCGGAGCCAAGGTGGCCGGCGAGAGGGCGCGCGGCGCGCCCACCGTCGCACCAGGGTCGCCCTGCCCAGGGCTTGGCTGTGACGGCACGATCATCGACGACGGCTACTGCGACACCTGTGGACTCCGTCCCGAGCACGGTCACGGGACGAACCAGGCGAGCCACCGTGGCCAGACCGAAGAGGAGGGTGGTCAGCCCGCCCGGCTCGTCTCCTCAACCATCCGGATCCGCACCCGAACCCACAGCGCCACCAAGGCCATATCCAGTGCCGTAGGGGGCGGGCTCGTGGAGGTGCCGCCGATCCGGGGCCTGCCGGCTGAGGCGGCGGTCCTGGAAGAAGCGGTCATACCCGAGAACGAGCGGTTCTGCGCCAACCCCGAATGCCAACAGCCCGTCGGGAGGTCACGTCAGGGCCGTCCCGGTCGCCGTACCGGGCACTGCCCACGTTGTGGCCAGTGGTTCTCCTTCGAGGCCACCTTGCAGAAGGGAGACCTCATCGGCGGTCAGTACGAGATCCTCGGCCCGATCGGGCACGGGGGGCGGGGATGGGTCTATGTGGGCAGGGACCGCAACGTCGCTGACCGGGCCGTCGTCGTGAAGGGGCTGCTGAACGCCGGCGACGCCGGGGCGGCCACAGAGGTCGCTGCGGAGATGCAGTACCTCGCCGCGGTCGAGCACGAGCACATCGTCAAGATCTACAACTTCGTGGCAGAGCAAGGTTCGGCCTACATAGTCATGGAGTACGTCGAGGGCACCTCACTCGATGCCTTGCTGAGAGCTCAGTCCCAAGGCGCCGAGCCGGATCCAGCCTGGATCGAGCGCGCCCTTGCCTATGTGGCCGCGGTGCTCGAAGCGCTCGAGTACCTGCACCAGAACCAGATCGCCTACAACGACATGAAGCCCGAGAACGTCATGGCCGTGGGCCGCGGATGCAAGCTCATCGACCTTGGTGCCGCGCATCGGATCACTGACACCACGGCGGGCATACTCGCGACGCCGGGTTTCTACGCGCCAGAGCTGGCCGACACGGGGCCAACTGTCGCCACCGACCTGTACACCGTGGGACGCACCGTGCTGGCCCTGGTCGAGCCGGACTACGACTTGCGTGGCTCGAGCTCCCCGCCTGGAATCGAGCGCGTCCCGGAGCTGGCCAAGCGCGAGTCGCTCTACAGGTTCGTGCTCAGAGCTACCGATCCCCAGCCAGGTGCGAGGTTCCAGTCCGCCACCGAGATGCGCGACCAGCTCATGGGCGTTCTGCGCGAGCTCGTCGCGCGATCCTCGGGGTCACCGCGGCCCACCGTCAGCGACCTTTTCACCCCCGAGCGCGAGACCGGGGTGATCCACTTGAGCTGGCGGGCGCTTCCCTCGCCCCGCCCAGCTGACAGGGACCCAGCTTCGGTGTTCGTGGCGAACCTGGGCGGGCTGAAGCCGTCTGCGGTGCTCGAGGAGCTGGGCGACGCGATGCGTTCAGGCCAGCTGCACAACGTCATCGACACCTGGGTACAGGTGCTCCAGGCAGGTGTGGAGAGCGGCGCGCTCGACCTTGTCCGCCACAAGCTCGACGAGCTGGACGACGAGCTGGCAGGCGATTGGCGCCTGGTCTGGTACCGGGCTCTGCTCGCGCTCGCCGACGGTGACCAAGAGGCAGCCGTCGCTCACTTCGACCAGGTCTACCTGGCCTTCCCGGGCGAGCCCGCGGCACAGCTCGGGCTGGCAGCAGCAACCGAAGCCGCAGGGGACAACACGCGGGCTGCTCACCTCTATGACGTCGTGTCGAGCGTCGACCCTGCATTCACCTGCGCCGTGTTCGGCCTGGCACGGTGCCTTGCAGGCATAGGCGAGGTGCAACGAGCCGTCGACGCGCTCGGGCGCATCCCCCCGACCTCGCGTGCGTGGGCCACCGGGCGCATCGCAGCAGTCGGCCTGCTGCTCGACAGCCTCGGACCGTCAGCCGAGCGGGCATCGTTGTCGACGGCGGTTGCGACGCAACGGTTGAAGGAGGCCGGGGAGATCATCGAGAACGAGGCGCTCGACCCCGAGCAGCGTGCCCGGCTCGAGCGAGAGGTGTTCGACATCGGGTTGGCGCTCATCGAAGCCAAAGCGGTCGTGCCACACAAGCGAGTCAAGGTCCTCGCCCGTTCGCTCACAGCCGAAGGGATGCGCCGCGGGCTCGAGGCCAGCTACCGCGAGCTGGCACGCTTCGCCAACACGCCACGAGAGCGCGTCGAGCTGGTGGATCTGGCCAACTTCTTCAGACCGACGAGCTTGCGATGACCCCTTCGCAGGCCTGGACGTGCCCTGCATGTTCGGCCCGAGTCGGGCCGCGTGAGAGGTTCTGTGAGGTGTGCGGCACGGACCAGCCAGCCCTCTGCGCGACGACCTCGTCACTTCCTGATCGGACCCTCTGGAGGTGCCACGCGTGCGGTGCGGGGCCAGGGGCTGTCGACGAGCTGGGCTACTGCGGTGAGTGCGGCATGATGCAGCCACAACCGCGGGACCACGCGGAGCTGGACCTGATCTCGGTGGTCGGGGTCACAGACCGCGGCCAGGTGCACGAGAGCAACGAGGACGCGATGGCCCTGGCGCGATCGCTAAGCGGCGACGGTTCCTGGGCAGCGATCGTGGCCGACGGCGTGTCAAGCAGCCAGCACGCCGAGGTGGCCTCCCAGGTTGCGGTGGATGCTGCCCGTGAGGTGATCGCGCCTGCCCTCGATGACCCGGAGGCGGGGCTTGGCTCGGCTGCCGAATCAGCACTGACAGCAGCATCCCGGGCGGTCGACGCGGTGGACTGGGACCGCCAGCGCCGGGATCTCGGGGCCCCCGCTTGCACGTTCGCCCTCGCCGCATGGCGTCGCCCGGGCCCTCTCGTGGTCGTCTCTGTCGGCGATGCGCGCTGCTACTGGCTCGGTGATGACGGGCGAGACCTGTGCCTGACGACTGACGAGTCATGGGCAGCTGAGCAACTGGCAGTGGGTGCCGACCGCGACACGGTCGAGTCAGACCCACGGTCCCATGCCGTCACCGGATGGCTCGGTCGGGATGCCCCTGCAGTGTTTCGTGCAGCACGCGAGATCGACCAGATCACAGGCGGCGGACTCGTGGTTGTGTGCAGCGATGGGCTCTGGAACGGCGTGGGGGCCCCGGCTGACCTGCGAGCGCGGGTCACCATTGGAGGGGATCTGATG
>JAHFUU010000466.1:0-624 GCA_023264915.1 Microthrixaceae bacterium
CCCCAGTCTCTCCTCACGGGTCCAGGTGTCCCAATCTCAGGTCTGGTCGGCTGGCTGCCCCAGGTGATTTCCACTACGCTCGTGTTGGAAATTGGGTCCAACCACCGGTAGAAAAGCCAATGATGCGAGACGATGTTGACAAGGTGATCGATGTGATCCGACCGGCCATCCAAGCCGACAACGGTGACATCATCCTGCGTGACGTCGACGAGAGCACGGGTGTCGTCACGGTCGAGCTGATCGGCGCTTGTGTTTCGTGCCCTGCCTCGACGGTGACCCTCAAGGCGGGTGTCGAGCGGATACTCAAGGATCGCGTTCGGGGTGTCACCGAGGTCGTGAACCTCGGTGAGAACGCTCTTGAGGTCGGTGAATCGCCAGTCATGCTCTGAGGCCGCTGCGCCGATGTCCCGACGGCGGTCCAGCGATCCCGCAGAGCTTCTCGACGTCGCCTTAGGTGGTGACAGGGGCGCTGTCGCCCGCCTGTTGAGCCTCATCGAAGATGGTGGTCAGCAGGCCCGAGCGATTGGCCGGTCGGCGTTCGAGCTTGGTGGATCGGCGTTCACGTTGGGGATCACGGGCGCGCCTGGTGCTGGCAAGTCGACCCTTACCAGCTCCCTGGTGACC
>JAHFUU010000466.1:634-3120 GCA_023264915.1 Microthrixaceae bacterium
CGGGTGAGGATGGGCGATCATGCCCTTGACGAGGGTGTGTTCATCCGGTCGATGGCAACACGCGGCCACATCGGAGGGCTGACCCAGGCCACACCGGAGGCGATCAGGCTTCTCGACGCTCTCGGGTTCCCGTGGGTTCTCATCGAGACCGTCGGGGTCGGCCAGGTCGAGGTCGAGGTGGCCGGCGCAGCGGACACCACCGTTGTCGTGGTCAATCCCGGATGGGGAGATTCAGTGCAAGCCGCGAAGGCAGGGCTGATGGAGATAGCCGATGTCTTCGTGATCAACAAGTCCGACCGCCCGGGTGTCGCCGACACCCGCCGCGATCTGGACCAGATGCTCGACCTCGGTGGTCGGACCGACCGTGGGGCTTGGCGCCCGCCGATCGTGCAGACCGTTGCGTCCGAGCACGCAGGCACGACACAGCTGTGGGAGGCGGTCAAGGGTCATCGGGCGCACCTCGTCGAGACCGGTGAGCTCGAGGTGCGTCGCCGGCGACGCCTCGATGACGAGTTGGTTCGCATAGCAGGTGTGCTCGTCCAGGAGCGCGCTCAGCGCGTGCAGAGCTCAGCTGAATACGAGTCGCTTCGGGAAGAGGTCGAGCGACGCCGGATCGACCCGTGGACCGCGGCCGCGAGGTTGCTCACCCGATCGAGCTGACCTCACGGCTCATGTGACCGGGGGACGGTGCGCTCAGCCGAGGTGCGTTCACTGCCAACGGGCCCTTCATGTCCTGAGGCAGTGGTCGCGTTGGCCGGCACCAGCGCATCCCGGATCTGGGTGAGCAGGTCGATCTCGGTCTCTTTGGTGTCAGCCTCCTCGGCTTTCCGGAGCGCCAGCTGTTGCATGCGGTTGATCACCTTCACCACGACGAAGAGGGCCAACGCGATGATGAAGAAGTTGATGACAGCAGTGAGGAATGAACCGTACCGGATCTCGCCTTTGCCGATGGACAGCGTCAGCTGCGTGAAGTCAGGCTTGCCGCCCACCGCACCGAGCACACCGTTGAGGACGTCCTCTGTGAAGGACTTGACGATCGCGCCGAATGCAGCACCGATGATCACGGCCACTGCGAGGTCGACGACGTTGCCCTTCGATATGAACTCCTTGAACTCCTTGACCATCTTGTCCTCCGTCTTCCTGGTGACGCTCTGGATGCACGGAAGGGTAACGATGACTGCACCGATCCCCCGTGCGTCACGCACACACGTAACCAGGCGCGAGCGTCCTTGGGCGCCCCAGGAGATGAGGGGCCGACGATTCCATCCCGGACACACGACTTGTCGGGTCGGGGCGAAGCCCACGAGATGAGGGGCCGACGATTCCATCCCGGACACACGACTTGTCGGGCTGGGGCGCAGCCCCGATAGGTTGCGATCCATGCCAAGCCGATCCAGCTCAGCTGACGAACCCGTGCCCGAGCTCGTCCACCTCGATCGCCGCGACGATGGGGTTGCTCTCCTGCGACTCGATCACCCCAAGGTCAACGCCCTGTCGCGGGCGCTTCTCGGCCAGCTGCTTGGCCACGCGCATGCCCTGCATGAGGACCCGCCTGGTGCAGTCGTGGTGACCGGCAGCGACCGCATCTTCGCGGCTGGCGCCGAGATCTCCGAGTTCGGTGGTCCGCAGGAGGCTGCGAGCTACGGGGCCGAGTTCCGCGAGGCCTTTGACGCGCTGGCGAGCATCCCCCGTGCAACCATCGCGGCGATCCGCGGGTACGCGCTTGGCGGTGGGCTCGAGCTGGCGCTGGCCGCTGACCTGCGCATAGCGGCCGAAGGCGCCCGGCTGGGCCAGCCCGAGATCCTGCTCGGGATCATCCCTGGGGGTGGGGGCACGCAACGGTTGGCCCGTCTGGTGGGACCGGCACGTGCCAAGGACCTCATCTTCTCTGGTCGCCACGTCCCAGCCGACGAAGCTCTGGCGATCGGACTTCTCGACCGGGTCGTTCCAGCCGATTCCGTGCTCGATTCAGCCCTGGGGTGGGCAGCCGAGCTTGCTGGGGGAGCCGTTGTCGCCCAGGGACTTGCCAAGCAGGCGATCGACGAGGGCCTTGACGTGGCACTCGAGGTCGGCCTCCAGATCGAGCAGGACCGTTTCGTGGATTCGTTCCGCACCGAGGACTCACAGGTAGGCATTGCGAGCTTCCTGACCAAGGGCCCGGGCAAGGCCGTGTTCACCGGGCGCTGAGCCGCGCGTCCACCTCGATCGGGCCGGCGGTAGGGTCGGGCCCGAACTTGAAGTGACCCCCGCCTTCCTCCCCGAACCCTGACGCTACCGACCTGTTTGCTCGACCATGACGGCACCGGCCCCTGTCTCCACCTGCTACCGGCACCCCGACCGTCGCGCGGGTGTCACGTGCCAGCGCTGCGGAAGGCCCATCTGTGCGAACTGCATGACGCAGGCATCGGTTGGATTCCAGTGCCCCGAGTGCGTCAAGGGATCCAAGCAGAAGGTGTACAACACCTCGAACATCGGAGCCCTCAACC
>JAHFUU010000055.1 GCA_023264915.1 Microthrixaceae bacterium
TACTGCGCCAAGCTGTTCGGGGACTTCGGTGCAGACGTGATCAAGGTCGAGCCGCCGGGCGGCGACCTCGCCCGCCGGCTGGGACCGTTCCCCGGAGATGAGCCTCACCCTGAGCGGAGCGGGCTGTTCGCGCTGTTGAACACGAACAAGCGCGGAGTGACGCTCGACCTCGACACCGACTTGGGTCGGGACCGGTTCCTGGACCTCATCGACCGAGCTGACGTCCTGGTCGAGAACAACCCGCCTGAGCTGATGCGCCGGCGCGGTCTGGACTTCAGGTCACTGGAAGCGGTGAACCCCGATCTGGTGATGATCTCGATCACGCCGTTCGGCCAGACCGGGCCGTACAGCAACTGGAACGGCCACGATCTCAACGCCTTCAACCTCTCTGGTGCGAGCAGCCGCTATTGCGGGCGGCCTGGTGAGGCTCCCCTCGAGCACGGCACGTTCTCAGCAGACTTCTACGCCGCCACGACGGCCGCGGCATGGGGGTTGGCGGCGACCATGGGGCGCGAGGTCGTCGGCGGCGGCCAGCAGGTGGACGTATCGAGTGCCGAAGCAATCGCCGCCACCTTCGTCGGAAGCCAGACGATAGGAGGCTTCGCGCAGAACGGCGTCTTCGACCGCCGCACGGGCGTCGGGATGGGCCTCTCTGCGCCTGCTGCGATACTGCCCTGCAAGGACGGCTACGTGTGGATGCTGGTGCTCGAGACGGGCCAGTGGCGCTCACTGGTGCGAGCAATGGGAAGCCCCGAATGGGCCCAGCCAGAGATGTTCGACGACTTGTTGGTGCGCGGGCAGAACAAGGACCTCATCTATCCGCTCGTGCAGGAGTGGACGATGCAGCACGGCAAGTTCGAGATCATGGATCGGTGCCAGGCAGAAGGCGCACCCGTCACCGCCGTCTTCACAGTCGAGGAAGCTGCCGAGCACCCACACCTTCGAGCTCGCGACTTCATCGTCGAGATCGAGCATCCCGAGCTCGGGTCGCTCCGCCACCTGGGTGCCCCGTTCAAGCTCCCCGAGAGCCCAGGCGGGCCCTGCAAACCCGCTCCCCTCCTGGGCCAGCACAACGATCTGGTGCTCGGCGACCGGGCAGGCTCGGGTACGAGTCCCCGATCGAGCTCCGGGCCGAGGACCACTTCGATCAAGACCTCACGCCTAGCCCCGGGCCCGGAGCCAACTGCCAGCGCGCCACTCGAAGGAATCCGCGTAGCGAACTTCGGTTGGGTGTGGGCTGGGCCCATCGTCGGGCAGACGCTCGCGTTCTTGGGGGCCGAGGTCTACAAGATCGAATCGCGGGCCCGCGTCGACATGGCCCGCACGATCCCGCCCTTCGCAGAGGGTGTGCGTGACCATGACCGAAGCCTGTCCCACCATGCCGGGTGGGCCGGGAACGGAAGCGTGACGTTGAACCTCAAGGATCCGCGCGGAGTCGAGCTGGCCCTCGATCTCATCGCCGAGTGCGACGTGGTCGCGGAGAACTTCGGTCCGGGCGTCATGGAGGGCTTGGGGCTGGGCTATGCCGAGCTGGCCCGGGTCAAGCCAGACATCGTCATGTTCTCCATGCCCGCAGCCGGGCTCTACGGCCCGCTCTCCAACCTGCGCACCTACGGGTTGAGCCTCGCCAGCATCACCGGGCTCGACAGCATCACCGGATACCTGGACGGCCCACCCGTTGCGATGGAGAACGCCTTCTCGGATCCCTACAACGGCATCATGGGCGCCTTCTCGATCCTCGTAGCTCTGCGCCACCGAGACCGCACCGGCAAGGGCCAGCACATCGACTGCTCACAGCAGGAGGCCGTGATGCAGATGGTCGGCCCGGCCTTCATGGACTACGTGATGAACGGTCGGGTGGCAGGGCCGATGGGCAACCGGCACCCGCTCTCGGCCGGGGCGCCGCACGGTGTGTTCCCCTGCGCCGGGGACGACCGCTGGATATCCATCGCCGTCACCGACGACGGCGAGTGGCGGGGCTTCGTGGACGCGGCTGGCGAGGAGGGTTGGGCAGGCTCGGAGGACTATGCGAGCCACAGCGCCCGTCTGCACAACATCGACGCGCTACATGACGACATCGCTGGCTGGACTGCCAGATGGGACGATCGCGAGCTGGCCGAGCTCCTCCAGCGCAATGGAGTGGCGGCCGCTCCCGTGCTGAACGTCGGCGACCTGTTGACGGACCCTCACTACCGTGCGCGAGGCACCTTCATCGAGGTCCAGCACCCTCTCGGTTTCACCGAGACCATCTACGGCGCTTATGTCAAGACCAGCCGAAGCGAGGCACGCATCGAGCCCGGACCCGTGCTCGGCCGCGACAACGAGCACGTCTTCTTGGAGTTGCTGGCCATGCCCAAGGACCGGTATGACCAGCTCGTGGACGAGCACGTGATCTACTGACCGAATCCCACAGCTCTCGATTGCTTCAGCCGAGAGCCAGGTCCCAGGATGTCAACCGTGGGACCTCGCGGGCATGCTCTGGCGGAACAGCTCTCTGGCGGAACAGCTCGTGGTCCTGCCCGAACCTTCCATCCAACGCGAGCTCTTCGACCAACACGACCCGCGCGGCCACACGACAACAACGCCGCAACACAGGGCCTTGAAGCGGCTGGCACGGCTGAACGGGTCGTGCCGGTTCGCTACTCGCCCTTGAAGTCGGGCTTGCGCTTCTCGGCGAACGCGCGGGGGCCTTCCTTGGCGTCCTCGGAGGAGAACACCTTCTTGGCAAGCGTCTTCTCGAGGACGAAGCCAGGCTCGACACCCAATGCCCGGACGGCGATCTCCTTGGAGGTGCGAACCGCCAGGGGACCGTTCTTGCAGATCTTGTCGGCGAGATCGAACGCTGTGGACATGAGCTCAGAGGACGGCACGACGCGGTTGACGAGGCCGACCTCATAGGCGCGCTGAGCCGAGATGGGCTCGCCGGTGAGCAACAGCTCAATCGCTATCACCCAGGGGATCTGGCGGGGGATGCGGATGTGGGACCCACCGGCCGGGACGAGGCCCCAGCGGACCTCGCCGAGCCCGAACGTCGCGTTCTCGGCCGCGACGCGCAGGTCGGTGCCTGCGACCATCTCGAGACCACCCGCTATGCAGTGCCCGTTGATCGCAGCGATTATCTGCTTGTACACCTCGGAGAACTGGCGCTTGGTCGGGTCCTCATAGCCGAGCTGGTCACCGTTGGTGAGCAGGGGGATGGCCTCCTTGAGGTCCATGCCGGTGCAGAAGGCTCGGTCACCCGTGCCGGTGAGGATCGCAACCCACAGCCTGTCGTCGTCGTTGAAATCAGCAAAGGCTCTGTCGAGGGCGCCGAGCATGTCCTTTGTGAGCGCGTTCATCGCGTCGGGGCGGTCGATCGTGATGATCGCCACGCGGTCACTCTTGTCGTAGTGGATCGTCGGAGGCAGCTCGAGGGACTCGACAGGAACCGTGCGGGCGCGGCGGATCGCAGAGCGGCTGAGCCTGAACTTCGGGAGCGTGACCTTGTTGGTCACCTCGTCGAACACGACCTCGACAGGCGTGCCGATCTCGAGCTCGTCGGGTTCGCAGTCGACGATCTCGGTGAGGATGCGAACTCCTTCCTCCATCTCGACGACTGTGGGGGCATAGGGAGTGTCGTCGGCGAACTGGGGGTGCAGCGCCCTCTCGGCGACGGTCCAGCTGAACACGGTGCCACGCCCGCTCGATCGTTCCCAACGCCACTTGAACGAGCCGCACTCGGGGCACATCTCCCGGGGGACGTGGCGCCAGGTTCCACACTCCTTGCAACGCTGGAAGCGCAGCTCGCCCTTGCGGCAGAACCGGTAGAACTGCTTGGTGAACCCCTCGAGCACCGGGATGGGCTTGTTGTAGGTGCGCTCTTCCCACTGGGAGACCTCGTCGAGGGTCTTGTCCCGGTACTCGAAGCGCTTGCGCAGCGGCCTGTTGAGCCACTCGTCATAGAAGGTGTCCAGGTCGGGGAGGAAGTCGAAGTCGGGCGGGCAGCCACGTGGAACCGCCTCGACCTCCAGCTGGGTGCCACAGCCCGGGCAGATGTACTCGCGTATCTGGCACCACTCGGGATCGGGCATCTCGCGTCCCTTGAACACCTCCCCGATGCTCTCTTTGGTGTCGCGCACATAGATCAGCGCGGAGACCTTCCAGTTGATGCGGTAGTCACCGAAGTCGTGGCCGCACCTGCACTTGACCACACGGTCCTTGTTCTTGGCGACGATGAACAGTGACGGCGTGAGCGGGAGCAGGATCGGTTCTGAGAAGTCGACCCGGCTCTGGAGGATCTCGACGTACTTGTCGAAACGGTCGGTGTCCTTCGCGTCACGCATCATCTCCTGGACGGCGGGCCATGGCAGCACGCCGTCGATGAGCATCTCGATGTCTTCCTTGAGGAAATCAGCCATTTCTCTGCTCCTATGCGATTCAGCGAGCCAGGACAGCGATGCTGCCGTCTCCGAAGTCACCCCAGCCGGTGACGATGCCCAGCTTGGCCCCGTCGACCTGGCGCTCGTCCGCTTCTCCGCGCAGCTGGCGAACGGCCTCGACGATGTGACTCATCCCGAGCACGTGAGCCTCGGCGAGGAGGCCACCGTGGGTGTTGACCGGCAGGTCCCCCCCCGGGCCGATGCCGACGTCCTGGATGAAAGCACCACCCTCACCACGGGCGCAGAACCCGCATTCCTCGAGCTGCTGGAGGACCTCGAAGGTGAAGCAGTCATAGATCATGGCGAAGTCGACGTCCCGCGGCGTGACGCCCGCTTGGCCGAACGCCTCGGGCGCGGCGATGGTGACGCCCGTCCTGAACAGGTCCTTGCGGTTCAAGATCTCATCAGCGGGGTAGGGCTGGCCCGCCGCGGCGCTGGCGATCGTCACCGGCTTGCCCTTCAGGTCTCGGGCGCGCTCGGCCGAGGTGACGACGACGGCAGCCGCGCCGTCAGTCTCCAGGCAGCAGTCGAGGATGCGGTAGGGGTCACACAGCATCTTCGAATCCATGTAGTCGTCGAGCGTGATGCGCTTGCCGCGCATGACCGCCTTGGGGTTGCGTTGGGCGTGCTCGCGCATCGCGACGGCGATGGCACCGAGATGCTCGGACTTGGTGCCGAACTCGTGCATGTGGCGCCGTGCGATCACCGCATACCACTGCGGAGGCGCCGTGAAGCCATACGGCATGTAGTAGTCGCGAGCGATCGCCGCGCCCGGAATCGCCAGCGAGTCCTTCGCGACCGTCTGGCGCGCGCGGGACCCCGAGTAGCCGTTCCACCCCGCCGGGATGAGCACGTAGTCCGCGGCACCGCTCGTGGTCGCGGCGGCGGCCTCTTTCAGCGAGGCCACCGGTGCCGCGCCGCCCATGTTGATCGTCGCGGCGAAGCGCAGGTTCTCGCACCCCAGGTTCGCGGCGAACTCCTCGGCTCGGCCGAGGTTCGGGAAGGGCATGATCCCGTCGATCTGGGAGGTCTGGAGCCCCGCGTCGTTGATCGCCCTCGCAGCTGCCTGGAGCTGGAGGGCGAGCTCGGTCTTACCCGAACCAGGTCGCCGGCAGTACTTCGTTTCACCGATTCCGACTATGCATGCTTCACCGTTCATGGCTGATCCGCCTGTTCGGGGCTCGTGTGCTTCTTGGTTCGCTTGATTGGCTCGATGTTGGTGAGTTTTGCGAGGTTCAGGCCGAGGATCCCCGCCCGTATCTCAGATGTTATCTCTGGATAGCCATACTGCTCTTGCAGCTCATCAGGCATCTGAAGGCTCCTTATCCAGTCGACGACACGCTTCGTGTCCACGAAGGGCAAATCGAGCCCCATCACGATCTTGTGAGGTTCGACCCATTGGAGTGCCGTTCCGATCGCGTGGTACCCCCGATAAGGAGACCGCTCATACCACCCGACAATCCCCGAAAGACTCAGGTAGAGGTTCACGTGCTTGGCGGCAAGTCCGATCAGCTCTTCGGTATGTGGCCAGGCCATGTGATAGGCGACGATCTTGAGCTCGGGGAAGTCGAGAAGGACCTTGTCGAGAGTGTCAGGATGGGTGTGCGAGCTGGGTTGGGGAACCACGTATGACATCCCGGTGTGAACCGTCAGAGGGATGTCGAGCTCGCAAGCCTTCTCATAGAAGGGCCACATGCGCTTGTCATCCAGCGGAGCCAGATCCTCGGGCTGGTAGACCTTGCAGAGCCTTACGTCGTACTCGGTCACCAGGTGCTCGAGCTCCCAGATGGCGTGCTCCACTCCCCGTCGCAGTATCGGGCCAACCATGGCCTCGAGATACATGCGCCCCGGGTAGGGCGCGATCTGGTCGATCATGAACTGGTTCGTCGACATCGAGATCGTGCCGCCACTGATGTCCATCATTCCTTCGCGAAGGCAGAACGCCACGTCGACATCGGCCTCGTCCATGTACCCGATCAGGGTCTGGGCGATCGGCGCTGGTCGCTTCTCTGACAGATCGATGCCTGACCATGCCCTCAGCACGCCTTGCACGCTGGCCCACCACCGCTTGGTGTTCGGGTAGTAGTTCGAGATCTCGGCCATCGTCGCCGGGTTCAGGAAATGGCACTCGGACAGCGCCACGAAATCGCTCATGGCTCCTCCCGCTTCGGGTCGGGCTCGCGGATCAGCCGCCAGAGACGCTCAGGTGAGGCTGGCACCTCACGTGCGAGCACGCCGAGCGGCGCCAGCGCGTCATTGACGGCGCACATCACCGCGGCGGGCGTCGTGTGGATCGCACCCTCTCCGCAACCTTTGGCGCCGAGGGGCGTGAACGGCGACGGGGTGACGACAGCGGTCTTGTCGATCGCCGGAACCTCACCGATGGTCGGAATGAGGTAGTCCGCGAAGCTGGCAACGAGCGGTTGGCCATCCTCGTCGTACGCGTACTGCTCATAGAGCGCCGCCCCAATGCCTTGAACGACGCTGCCGTCGGTCTGGCCTTCCACCACCACAGGATTGAGCCGCGTGCCACAGTCGTCGGCCAGGCAGTACTTGAGGATCTCGACGGTTCCGGTGTCGCGATCGATCTCGACCACGACCACGTGCACCGCCTGCGCGGCGGTGAGGTAGGACTTGGCACGGCCCTCCTCGTCTGCTCGGGTGCGCCCGGGCGCCGTCCAGACATGGGTGGCCGAAGGGTCAGGGTCCACGTCGTCTGGAAGCAGGTCGCTGCGGGCGAGCATGGTCCCGGCAACCTGGGGCAGGCTCATCTCAGCTCCCGGCTTGCCCTTCACCACGAACTTGCCGTCGCGCAGCTCGACGTCACCGGCGTCGCTACCGGTCAGTCTGGCTGCCACAGCCGACATCTTCTGTGCCAGGCGCTCGCACGCGCCGAGGACCGCACCCGTGATGGCCACACCGAGACGGCTCCCGCCGGGGCCGAACGACGGCGGGGCCGATTGGGTGTCGAGGTAGACGACCCGGACGGAGTCCATCTCCACGCCGAAGTAGTCGGCGACGATCTGGCTGACCAAGGTGTACTGGCCCTGACCTTCACATGAGAACCCGACCCGCACTGTCAACATCCCCATGATGTCGACGCTGACAGTCGCCCCTTCCGGGACCCCGGTCTGGGGCATCCCGACGATGGCGTAGGCGTTCCAGTCGAAGACACCGGGCTCGATGGCACTGGCAACTCCCACGCCTACGAGCCGGCCGTCATCGCGGGCTCCGGCCTGCCAGCGACGCAGCTCGTCATAGTCGGCCAGCTCGAGTGCAGAGTCGAGCACCTCCTCGTAGCTTCCACTGTCGTACTCGTTCCCGCTGGGGATCGTGTAGGGGAACTGCTCGGCTCCGATGAAGTTCGCCCTACGGAACTCAGCGGGATCCCGGCCCAATCCCCGCGCGGCGATGTCCATCATCTGTTCAAGGACGAAGAAGTGCGGAGGCGGCCCCATCCCCCTGTAGGGAGAGGCTGGAACCTTGTTCGTGGCAACCAGAGTCAGGTCATATTGAGCCACGCCGATGGTGTAGGGGCCCGTGAACGCTGCGAGAGGCTTGGCAGCGCTTATCGCACCGAAGCCTTCACCCGAGGCACCGAGGTCATCGACCAGCGAGACCCTGTAACCGGTGACCATCCCCGCGTCGTCGACCGCCAGCGAGGCTTCGTAGTGGCGGTCCCAGGCCTGGCTTCCCCCAGCGGTCAGGTACTCGACTCGGTCCTCTATCCACTTGACGGGTCGACCGCCGGCCTTTCGCGACAGCATCGCCGCGATGTCTGTGCCGCGCGCGCCGCCCTTTCCTCCGAAGCTCCCCCCGTGAGGGTGGCTCTTCACGTTGACCTTGTTCGTGGGAACGCCAAGCACGCCTGCGCGACCAAGACCCGTAAAGGCCGGGGACTGGATGCTCCCCTGGATGTCGAGATCCAGAGTCTAGGGATCCCACTGGCAGATCGCGCCGTAGGTCTCCATCGGGTTCGCACCCACCCGGTTCCAACGGAACTTCTCGGTGAACACCTGGGTAGCGCTCGCGAAGGTCCCGTCCACGTCTCCCCACGTGAACACGCGGTGCATCATCACGTTGGTGTCGTGATCCACCGACGCCGTCGGGCTCGAGGGATCCGTGGCGGTGAACGGGTCGACGACGGCTTCGAGCGGCTCGTAGTCGACCTCTATCAGCTCCAGGGCGTCTTCGGCCAGGTAACGGCTGGCGGCAGCGACCGCGGCCACGGGTTCACCGACGAAGTGCACCTCCTGGGAAGCCAGGCAGCGCGCACCCCAACCCTCTGGTGCCGAGCGGGCGGGGTTCGTCCAAGCGAGGGCATCCTCTCCGGTGACCACTGCAGCCACTCCAGCCATGTCCTTGGCCGCAGTCACGTCGATGCTGGTGATCCGGGCATGGGCCGATGGGCTCCGGAGGATGGCGGCGTGCAGCATGCCCGGCAGCTCGACGTCCGCGATGAACTTGACCTTCCCGGTCAGCAGCGCGGCATCCTCACGCCTGTGCACGCGGTGCCCTATCCAGCGAACATCGCTGGTGGGCAGTTCTTCCAGCCTCTTTGGTACCTCGATCGTCACCGTGGTCTCCTAGGCGTGGGCATCTGCGGTGCGAGAGGCGCGGAGCTTGGCCGCCGCGACGTGGACCGCCCGCAAGATGCCCTGGTAACCGGTGCAACGACAGAGCTGGCCCCCGAGCACGTCTCGCATCTCCTCTTCGCTGGGGTCAGGGTTCTGGTCGAGCAGCTCGTAAACGGCCATCAAGAACCCCGGGGTGCAGAACCCGCACTGGAGCGCGTGCTCGTCACTGAACGCCTGCTGGATCGGGTGCAGCCTTCCTTCGGGGGTGGAGAGGCCCTCGATCGTCATGATGTCTGCGCCGTCGGCCTGGACGGCCAGCAGAAGGCAGGAACGAACGGCCTTCCCGTCGACCAGCACGGTGCACGCACCGCACACGCCGTGCTCGCACCCCAGGTGCGTACCTGTCAGGTTCAGCTCACCTCGAAGGAAGTCCGCCAGTGTGAGGCGCGCCTCGACAGTGGACT
>JAHFUU010000467.1 GCA_023264915.1 Microthrixaceae bacterium
TCTCGTAGTCGTGCGTGACCTTCTCGCCGCGCAGGGCCTCGCGAAGGAAACGAACCATGTCACGGGTGCGTTCATAGGGCTTCTCGAAGGGGATCCCGTTCCATCGCTCGACGATCACGTTGGAGGAGGTCCCGATGCCAAGAACGAACCGACCCGGGGCTGCAGCGGCCAGGGTCGCCGCGCACTGGGCCATGGTTGCGGGGCCCCGCGTGAACGCGGGGATGATGGCACTGCCCAACCGCAGCGAGGGTGCCCACACCGACGCCAATGCCAGCGGCGTGAACCCGTCGGCCCCACCTGCCTCGCTTGACCACACGTCGGTGTAGCCCAGATCGGCCAGCTCCGCGACCATTCCCGCCTGCTCGTCGAGCGGTACGAACTCGAACGGAATGGTGATGCCGTATCGCTGCACCCTTCCCCCTTTCGGCCCGTCCAACGTGGGCAAACTACTTCTCACCGCGAGCGCTGGCCACCTGAGCCCGCATCAGCCAGGCCGACGCCCCGGACCGGGTCGACAACCACCCGTCCCGAGGCTGGCATCGCGGTGCCTGAGCGGCAGGCACCATGGCCCAAGGCTCAGCCCACGGCGACTGGGCACGCGACGCTGGCCATACGTGCACCGTCGCTACAGTGACGGTCGTCTCACGAAGTTGGCCGGTGTTGGGCGGTGCGATGACTTTCGCGGGAACCTCCACGATGATCCGGCGCCTCAGACTGCTCGCACTCTCGATAGCTCTCCTCGCCTCTGCCTGCTCGATCGGTGCAAGCGGCAACGGCGCCACGCCCACGACCGCTGGCCAACCGACCCAGGGGGTGGGTCATCCCAGGATCGATCCCGCAGGCCCAACCTCTCGGGCGACCTTCAAGGTCACTCCTGGCGTGGGTCAGGTCACCGTCACCAAAGCCAAGCCGAAGGCCAAGCTCACGCTGGTCAACTCGGCCGGCGAGAGGTTGGTGAGCCTGCTCGCCGACGACAAGGGCCAGGCGCTGTTCGCCTACCTTCCAGACGACTACATGGTCATCGAGACTGGCAAGGGAAACGCACCCCCCTCGGCCAGGGGACAATCCCTCAAGAAGGGCGAGGGCTTCACCGTCAGGGACGAGTCCGCACCGACTGCTGAGGTATCCGAGAGCTTCTCGGTGATGGGCCGCGACGATCACCCGCCGACCTCTCTTTATGACGCGCAGCAACTCAAGGGCGTGACGTGGTCGATCGTCGGTGACAAGGCGACGACGGGTCGAAGCGCAGGAGAGGGACTCCAGTACATCTTGATGCGCGACGGCGTTCAGCTCAGCGCGATGGTGCGGTTCCCGGACCCGTCGGTGTATGGAGAGGGCCCGTACCCGACAGTGGTCGAGTACTCCGGATATGACCCGTCCAACCCCGATTCACCCCAACCCGGGACGACGATCGCCACTGCACTCGGTTTCGCGACCGTCGGTGTGAACATGCGCGGGACCGGCTGCTCAGGGGGTGTCTTCGAGGTCTTCAACCCGGCCCAGCAAGCCGACGGCTACGACATGATCGAGGTCATCGCTCGCCAGCCCTGGGTGCTCAACCACAAGGTCGGGATGGTCGGTCTGTCCTACTCGGGCATAACGCAGCTCTATGTCGCCGCGACCCGACCACCAGGCCTGGCCGCCATCACGCCGCTGTCGGTGATCGAGGACCCCTGGAAGATGAGCTGGCCCGGCGGCATGTACAACGCCGGCTTCACCAAGCAGTGGCTGGAGGAGCGCGACCGGCAAGCCAGGGCCAACGGTCAGTCCTGGGTGACCAAGCGGGTCGATGGCGGCGACAAGATCTGTGAGGACAACCAGCAGCTCCGCTCGCAGAACATGGACTTCGAGGCGTTCGCCAGGTCCTTGCAGTACCGGCCACGGGACGCCGACGAGCGCGACCTGTCGATCCTGGTGCGCGACATAGAGGTCCCCGTGTACCTGTCGGGTGCCTGGCAGGACGAGCAGACCGGCCCCCGCTTCGCCACCATGCTCGGCAACTTCACAGGAACGACCGAGAAGCACTTCGTCCTGTTCAACGGTCATCATCCCGATGGCTACGCGCCCTCGAACCTCAGCCGGTGGCTCGAGTTCTTGCAGCTCTATGTCGCCAGGCAGGTTCCCGCCATCAACCCACTCGTGCGAGCCGGGGCGCCTTCCAGCTTCGAGGGGAACTTCGGGGTGCATGGCTTGAACTTCGAGCCGGACCGGTTTGCCGATCTGGCGGGGCGATATGACGATGCCCTCGAGCGCTGGAGGTCCGATCCGATGGTGCGGGTCCGGATGGAGTGGGGGAACGGGCCGAACCTCCCTGCGGGTGCACCGATGGAGCGCTATGAGGTCGCCTTCGACTCTTGGCCACCCCCCAACGTCGTGGGCTGGGAGCTGTCCTTCGGGGAGGGTGGCTCGCTCACCCCGAACCGCCCGACCACCGCGGGGGCCGACAAGTTCCAGTTCGACCCCGACGTGGGTGCCGTCGGCTATGCGTCTGGCGGTGCCTATGACTTCATCAAGCCCTCGGTCAAGGTCGACTGGAAGGACACTCCAGCCGGCAAGGGCCTGTCCTATCTGACCGAACCCCTCGGTGAGGACACGGTCATCGCAGGGCCGGGATATGCCACCCTGTGGTTGCGAAGTGACGCCGATGACGCAGATCTCGAGGTCGTGCTCTCGGAGGTCCAACCCGACGGAACCGAGGTTCGCATCCAGAACGGCCTGCTGCGCGCCGGACATCGCAAGGTCGACCAGGAGCACTCGAACCAGTTCCTGGTCGAGCACAGCTACCGCGAGTCAGACTACGAGAAGCTGCCCGTGACCCAGTCCGTCGAGGTGAAGGTCCCGATCTTCCCGGTCATGCACGCTCTCCGCAAGGGGTCCCGGCTACGGGTTCAGGTCAACACCCCGGGAGGCGATCTCCCCCTGTGGTACTTCGAGCTTCCAGATAGGGCTGGCACCTGGAACTACGTCGACCGGTCCGCTGACCGACCTTCCGGCGTCGTGCTGCCGGTGCTGCCGGCTGGGTCAGTACCGGTGCCCGAACCCGGGCCTGCTTGCCCATCGCTTCGAGGCCAACCGTGCCGCCCCTACCATCCCATGGCGAACACCCCGGCAT
>JAHFUU010000468.1 GCA_023264915.1 Microthrixaceae bacterium
AGGTGCTCCCCTGACCGATCTACCCGCCGGTCTGCCATGGTATCGACACCTATCGTTTGGACCTTCATAGGCAAATCGCACCTGTCATGCAAATGTCGTACCTGAGCTGGGACTATGTGGCTCCAACCGAGCATCTCTCAAGCCGGACGAGCCGAATCGGACAGGTCGAAAGACCCTGTGGACAGCACCAATCTCGACCTCGTCAACCATCTGTCTGCGCGATCGCGACCCATGTGATGCCCGGGACGGGGCTCACCGAAGGCAGGGTCGGCTCAACCGAACATCGCGAGCCACTCACGCTCATCGCGTGGCGAGAACACGTAGTTCAAACGGCGAGTGTCGCCCATAGAAGCCGAAGGATCAGCCGAGTAGAGATGGCCGGGGAACAGCACCGCGTCGTCGGGCACCTTGGCGAGACGTTGGGTGAGGCTCTCATAGAGCGCTGCCGGGTCGCCTCCGGGAAGGTCGGTCCGGCCGCACCCCTCGAGGAACAACGTGTCCCCGGCGACGAGGCGGTTGTCTACGAGGAAGCATTGGCTTCCGGGTGTGTGGCCGGGAGTGTGGATGAGCTCGATGGGGATCTGGCCGACCATGATCCGGTCACCACTCCGATGCTGCACCAGATCGTGTGCAGACAGCTCGGTCGTCCGCTGCATCCACGGAGCCTCGTCGGCTTGGACGTGGATCGGGACGGGATCAAGGGTCACGAGCTCCCTGACGCCGGAGATGCGGTATCCCATCATGTCGCCCCCCACGTGGTCCGGGTGGTAGTGGGTCGCAAGCGCCCCCTTGAGCTCCATCCCGTCCTCGGCAAGGACGTCCAGGATCCCCTTGACGTCATAGGCGGGGTCAACCACCACGGCCTCGCCCGTGTCCCGATCGCCGAGCAGGTAGACGAAGTTCACCATCTGCGCTGCCACCGGGTCATGCCTGGCGATGTCGCGACCGGTGAGAAGTTGGCGGAAGTAGAGCCGGTGGTGCTCACCCTTGGCACCCGACGGGAGCTGCACGTCATCGTGGTCCATCCCTGGAGCATAGAAGCGAACACCTCTCGGGAGCTCTCTCCCGCGCAGGGCTCAGACCTGGTCTGGCCGCCTTCGGGTTCCGGGCGCACCGCAACAAGGCACCCGACTCGTCGGGTTCATCCCGACTGCTCACAGCCACCGCTTGCCGGTGGTCCTGAACGATGCCCGCACCGCGCGCGACAGGGCAGCCGTCAGTGAGACGGCTGCCCTGTGTGACGAAGCGCTGGGGGAGGTCAGGTCGAGCGCTCCGCCGGGAAGATCCTCGCCTTGAGGGGAGGGCGAGGACCCGGTCCTAGCCCGTGAAGGACGGGTGAACGACGACGACGTCACCTTTGGGATGTGGCTGGGATATCACGACGGTGATAGGAGGCTGGGTGACAGGGACCGTGACCGTCGGGGGGACTGTCGGGGGGACTGTCGGGCATGGTTCGTTGCCTGGCACTGGTGTGCTGCCATCGGGGCACTCGGGATGGTCACCGCACTCAGGGGGAAGCGGTGCGGTCCCTGAGCAAGGGTCGGGGTCCTCGCTCGTCGGGGGGATGAGAACGGGCACCGGCAGCGGTGCGGTGATCGTGACTGCCGGCGACGGTCCGACCGGTGGCATGGCCGCGAGCGCGGGCCCACTCCACAGGCTGAGGGCCGCTCCTGATGCGAGCACGAACCCGACCACAGCGGCGAGTCGAGCTCTGTTGGATCCGCGGATGTCTTGCATCGTTTCGTTCCTTTGGTGATGCGAGCAGGGCTGCTCTTGATTGTGGGAGAGAAGCGATCCTCTCCCTTGTTGAGCTGTCCTGACCGATCCAACGCACGACGCTTACGGAACGAGGCGTGACGCCGGTTGCTCGGCCGGCCGTCTGGGAGGCAAACCGAGATCTCGGCGCCTCTGACCTCTCGAGCGCCGTGACCGTGGGGCCTGGCTTTGCGCCGAAGTCGGTTGAACGCGTCCTCAGGGCTCAGGATCGTCACGGCCGCCACGTACACGTCCAGGCCAACCTGCAATGGCCTGACTCGACTCGAGGTCCATCACAAGAAGGCAACCACGATCCCTACCAGGGAGGTGGGGGGCGGCGGTGGGCGCAGCGCTCAGCCGGCGTCGTCGGGCGCGGGTTCTGGCTCGGGATCGACACCCGAATCACCAGCCGAGGTTCCAGCCTCGATCGGGGTTACGTTTCCAGTTCCTCGCCAGGCCGCCTCGGCCAACGAGACCACCTCGTGGAGGGGGAGACCGCTGCGGCGTGCCACCCGCACTGCATCGTCGTGCTCGACCTTCGCCCTTCCCGCGCCAACCTTGATTCGCACTGGCAGGCCCGCCACATCGACTCTGTCGAGGTCCCTGGGTTCGGGCCAACGCTCGAGCAGCTGTCCCCGGATGCCAAACGAACCGGTCGAATCGAGCATGCACTGGCGCACCTGTGCACCCAGCGCAGGATCGCACAGCGCGCTGACGGTGTAGGCGGGACGTCCCTTCTTCATCACGATGGGCGTCACCCAGGCGTCCGCGGCCCCTGCATCGAGAAGGCTGGCAACAGCAGTTGCCAGGTGCTCGCCCGTGACGTCATCGACGTTGGTCTCGAGCAGGATGATCGGCTGGCCTCGCTCGATCTCGGCTGCGCGCGTCCCGATGACCACCTGGGTGAGGTTCGGGCGATGCTCGATCTCGACGGTGCCGGCGCCGAATCCGGTAGAGGCAATCGTCATGGCCGGCATGGGGCCCAACCCTGTTGCCATCGCTGCCATGAGAGCAGCTCCCGTCGGAGTGGTCAGCTCGACGTTCATGTCAAGTGAGTACGTGGGGGCGTCTTTCAACAGCTCGATCACAGCGGGCGCCGGGTTCGGCAGCACGCCATGCGCGCAGCGGATCATCCCGATCCCGTTGGCTATGGGGCTGCACCAGACCTCATCGATGCCGAGGACCTCCAGCGCCACACACGTTCCGATGACGTCGATGATCGCGTCTACGCCCCCGACCTCGTGGAAGTGGACCTGTTGGGGTGGGCGTCGGTGAAGGCGACCCTCGGCTGTGGCGAGCATCTCGAACACAGAAAGGGCCCTGTGGCGAACGCGGTCTGGCAGCCTCGCCTC
>JAHFUU010000469.1 GCA_023264915.1 Microthrixaceae bacterium
TCCACGATTCCGTCAAGTCGTCACCCATCGACGGGACCAGAGCACCCGCCGGGACTGCCCTTGCGACGGCCCCCGTGACCGCTGGTGCCGATGAGGATGGCGCGGTAGGCGAGGCCGACGATGTGGGCGCGGCAGGCGTGACCGGTGAGGCCGACGATTTGGGCGCCGAGCCCCGAGTCGACGGGTCAGCCCATCCGGCACCGATGGACGGCACAGCCGGAGACGGCCCGTCCCCGTGGTCCCGCCCGACCGAGCCCGCGACCCGCACCGCGACCGGCGAGCATGCCCACGAGCACGAGGCCGACCACGATCTGAACCGCGGTCCTGACCCCGACCAGGACCGTCGTGCTCACGGCGACGCCCACGCCGGCCCGGACTCTGGGTACACGGCGCCACGCCTCGGTTCGATTCCGGCACCCAGAGTCAGGCCGAGGGACCCTCGGTCCTCAGCCAACAAGAGCGCGGCATCTGCCTCGCGGGCCGTGAACCGCATCGTGCGCACAGCGATCATCACGCTTGCGGCGTTCATCGCTGGAGCGATCGTGATCGTCGTGGCCGGCCAGTTCGGCGCTGGCCCCATCGGCAGGCAGAAAGAGGCGGTTGCCGGGCGGGGCGATTGGGTCACCTACACAGATCCCAAGGGCCTGTTCTCGGTACAGATGCCAACCGAGCCGGCAGTCACCAACACGCAGACCTCCTGGGGCGCACCTTGGCAGCAGGTGGTCAGCAGGACAGGCGCATCGAGCTTCGAGGTCCAAACAGTCGACCACGGCCAGGGAATCGGCGGTGTCTACGCCGAGGCTTGGCTGGAGCAGCAACCGAGCTTCTTCGCCGACTCTGTCGGTGGAAAGGTCACCTCCACCAAGCGCGTCGCCTTCCAGGACCACGCCGCAGTCGAGTGGGCGGTGACGGCCGAGGACGGGTGGAACTACCGCTGCCTCGTGGCCGTGTTCGGCGGGCGCACCTACATGTTCGCTGTGTCCGCCCGCTCTGATTCACCTGCCGGCCTCGAACGCCTGCTCCAGACGTTCACACCCTTGAGCCCTGGCAGCCGCTGACAGGAAGATCAGAAGTAGATGATCTTCTCTGCCTTGCGCGCAACCTCGTCGATGTCATCGGTCCACGCGCCGGTCGAGAGGTACTTCCAGCCGCCATCCGCGGCCACGAAGACGATCACTCCAGACTCGATGCCGGACGCGATCTTCACCGCACCGGCCATCGCGGCGCCCGAGGAGATACCGCAGAAGAAGCCACAGCCGTCCACGAGACGCCTGGTCCATTCGATCGACTCGCGCGGGCGGACGATGCGCTTGCCGTCGAGAAGGTCTTGCCCACCCCACTTCTCGTAGATGGGTGGGATGTAGCCGTCCTCGAGGCTACGCAGCCCCTCGACAAGCTCACCGCTGGGTGGTTCCACCGCCATGACCTTGATGTCGGGGTTGCACTCCTTGAGATAGGTACCCACCCCCATGAGCGTTCCGCTCGTGCCCAAGCCGGCAACGAAGTGACTGATCTCTGGCACCTCTTCGTATATCTCTGGGCCGGTGCCCTCATAGTGGGCTCGCGGGTTGGCCTCGTTCGCGTACTGGTAGAGGAATGCCCAATCGGGATGCTCGCCTGCAAGCCGGCGGGCCTCCCGCACGGCACCGTTGGAGCCGTCGGGGCCTTCATAGAGGATGATCTCCGCGCCGAAGACCGAAAGCAGCTGGCGGCGCTCGACCGATACGTTGTGAGGCATGACGATCTTGATCGGGTAGCCCTTCAGCTTGGCGATCATCGCCATGGCTATGCCCGTGTTGCCCGAGGACGGTTCTATGATCTGCTGGCCGGGCCGCAGTGTCCCGTCGGCCTCAGCTTCCTCGATCATCTTCTTCGCGATCCGGTCCTTCACCGAGCCTGCCGGATTGGCCCCCTCGGCCTTTGCGAGGATGCGCACGCCAGGGTTCGGGCTCAGCACGCTCACGTCGAGCATGGGCGTGTTGCCGATCATGTCGATCACCGACGAGTAGATCATGAACCTGCCCGCGTGGGGCCCCAGCCCCACGCTCCTCGGCCGCCGAAGCCCGGCACGCGCGCACCCCCACGGGCGGCCGCTGTGCATCCTGTGTCGATCGCTCTCAAAAGGTGCAGCTCCAGAACCCTTCGGACGGGGCTCGAGCCCCTTGTCCTCGGCCTTCCAGGTGTTGTCCCTGGCATCCCAGGAGTTGTCCCCCGGCATCCCAGTTACCGTCCCCGGCCTTCCAGTTATTGTTGACCTATCTGGTAAGGATTCTAACGGAGGGAGCGGCCTGAATCCCACCTCGATGCCAGTCGGCACCTCAGGGCGTTGACGTGCGTGGCCGGCAGCTCATACGACCAAGACCGGCTCCTCGGCGATGGTGCCCTCGGTGATGCGGTAGGAGCGGAGCACTGGTGCGTCGTGCTTGAGCGAGACGATCACGTAGTGCCATGTGGGGTCCAGGGCCTGGCGCACGTCTGTTGGCGACGGATAGGCGTCTGTGTGCGTGTGCGAGTGCATGACGCCGATGAGCTCGAACCCGCGATCCTCAGCGTCACGATCCGCGTGCAGCATGTCCCTGCTGGCCACCGTGTAGAGCTTGGCGGATTCGGCCTCGTTGCGGCACGGGTAGAACCGGTCGACATCGCCAGACCGCGGGTCGCCGCCGAGCAGCCCGCACGCCTCGAGCGGTAGCTCGTCATAGGCCAGGCCGATCATCTGGGCGTACGCGCTGTGAGGCAAGCGGAGCATCGGCGGCGAAGGTTACCGGCGCAGCACCGGGAGCTGCACAGCCATCAGCCTTGCCTGGGATGAGCCACGAGGAAGGCCCAGATCTCAGCGCTCGCATCAAGCCCCTGGTATGGCTCTCCGACGACGCGGTCCCCAGCCGGGGTCCCCCGGTGGCCCATCCACGCGTGTGACGCACCCCTGACCTTGACCAGCTCGACAGCTGTACCGTCCGAGCATCCGGACCACAGGATCGTGGTGAGATCACCGGACACCGTCTGGCTCGGGTTCGGGGGGCAGCCGTCGGCGGATGCGAAGCTCCCCGCACTGTCCATCGCCGGGCGCGCGTCCACTCCCGAGATGCTCCGGTCACCGTGGCC
>JAHFUU010000470.1 GCA_023264915.1 Microthrixaceae bacterium
GAACATCTTCCGGAACGCTTTGTCCTCGACGCTGACCGGTGTCTCCATCTCCGAAGGCAGGAAGCCCTTCCTCGCGCTGCGAGGTGAGATGTGAACCATCGGAAGGTCGCCATCGGTAGGCACCAGCACGCAGCCGTACTGGATCCCGTTCTCATAGCGCATGGTCGGGAAGCCGGCCGGTAGCGCTTCGATGTCGTCGCGTCGACCCGAAAGGTACGGGTAGTCGAACCCGTACATCTCGTGACCTTTGCGCCGTCCCGCGAGGAGGTTCTCGGCATTGCGGCCGTCGCTTTGTGCGAAGAGGCTGAAGGTCCGCCGGGTCAGCCCGAATGCGGCGTCACTTTCCAGGTAGTCGAGCCGGTACTGCGACGCGATGGACGCCATCTCCTTGGCGCGCTTGCCCACCAGAAGGTACGTCACGCTTCACTATCGGTAGATGCCGGCGGCTTTTTGAACCCCCCTGGCCCGACAGGGTCATCAGGCCCACCTGGTTGATCAGAATGGTGCGTACGGCCCACACGGCCGGCCTCACCGATCGAGGTTCTGACCCAACCCGACCAGGTGGGAAGGGGTAGCTCGTGTTCGGCGATGTAGCCCAACTCAAGAAGGGGCGGCCTCGAGATCCTTCGTCATGGCGTCAGCCCGGCTGGTCGCGTGGCCAACTGGTCATTGGACTCTGCATCCATGCTGGTATGGTCAGGGTGTTCATACAGATTCCGGTTTGGTTTGGTGCAACTCATCAACCGGTGTCTGCGCTTTCGGCCGAGCTTCGTGCTCGGCCGAAAGCGTTCATCGTTGAAGTGGCTGACCTGCTCAGGCCGTGTCGGGCACCAGTCCCGTGTGTAGGTCGTGAAGGACCGGTGGGGATCAACCGGGTCTTAGGCCCCGGAGGCCTGCCCAAGCGAGCTCGGACACTTGGGCGGCGAGCTGCTTGGCGCCCAGATCGAGGTCGCTGACCATCCAGTGTCGGCACGTCGTCTCCGCGATCCCGACGATTCCGTAGGCAAGCAAGCGGCGTCGTTCTTCCGACAACCCGTCGACGACGATCAGTGAAGCGATGGCGTCCGCGATCTGGGTCTCGACGGCCATGGCCTCGCGCACGAACTCAATGTCCCGGCGCGTCTCCCCGGCGAAGAGGATCTCGAAGCCACCCCGGTTGCCAGCTACCCAGGTGAAGTAGGCCCCGAAACCGGCCTCGACCTGCTGGCGGGGCCCGTCGGCCTCGACGGTTGCTTTGGCTACCTGGTCACGCAGCCGTTGACCGACCTCGCGCAACAGCTCGAGGTACAGCGATCGCTTCGAGCTGAAGTGCTGGTACAGGACCGGCTTGGTCACGCCGGCCGCCTCGGCTACGTCGTTCATCGACGTGTGGTGGAAGCCCTTGGAGCCGAACTGCTCGAGGGCCACATCGAGCAGCTGGCGTCGCCGCTCAGCAGCTGGCAAACGGGACGAAGTGCTCGGTCCAACCATAGTTACCCAACGGTAACCACCGACCGGGGCGGTAGACAAGGAGAGGTGTGCATGCCGTAGCCTATGACCTTGAACGCCCCGAGGCGGCCTTCCTTCGCGAACGCCCGCCGCGCCGCCGGTACTTGTTGCTTGTAGAGCGCCGGGTACCTTGGGTACGAAGGCAGATCCCACCCGTCGGAGCACATCTGTGTGTGCGCCGCCTTCAAGTTCCGGTGGCGTTGGATGATGGTGCGCTGCTCCTCGTCGATGCGGCCAGGCTTCACGGTCTTCAACGCTGATTCGAGGTGACGTCAGACCAACCAAGCAGTTCCTGGGCGGTGGACAGGCGGGCTTGCCGGGTCGGGTCGTAGCGGCTCTCACCGGTGGCCGCTTCACCGTGCGTGTATCCATCCACTCAAGGCCACCCGAGGGGTGTGTAGCCAGCTACACGGCTTCGCCAATTGGCGAACAGGTTTGGGACCTCGATCTGGATGTGCCATCGGGCCAGCATCCGGCGCTGCCAGGTCGAGATCCCGGGACCGTACGGCCTCTAGCTCACCTCAGCCCAGAGGGTGTACGAAGCGTCGCGAACGTGACCAGCAGCCCCACAGGAGCGGCAGGTGTTCAGGTCAATCAGAGCGTCCGTGTTTCCGTCCGCAGAACCGGGAGTCGGGCAGCGGCTGGTTCCGGCACTTTCGACCGTCTGAATACACACCTTCGCAGGTGGGCGTCGGGCTTTGGTTCGCGGCCCGCGTGGCGGCTCGGTCCATGGCTATCGCTACCGGGGCCGGTCCGTTGAGTAGGTGCTCGGCACGGGCGACGATGTAGTCGGCGATGAGGGGACGGCTTGGTGCGGCCTCGCGGAGTGCTTCTACGGTTGACGTCGCGATGTCTCGGGCGTCGCTCAGTGGCAGGCCCCACGTCGTGGCTTCTTTGGCGATTTGGTCGACGGTGATGCGATCGACGTTGAACTCACCGGCGACGTTCACGGCGCCTTGCGCCTTGATCTGTGGGAAGAACCGAGTTGGCACGGTGTCGTACAGCGGTGCGAGCCGTATGCGTCCTTCCATGTCGTGGAGGACCGACAGGTTCTTGCCATGCCAGTCGGCGTTACCGACAACGGTCGTGTAGGTGAGCTGCCGGACTAGGGTGTGCAGCTCATGTGTGCGATTGTCGGCGTAGCGGTCGAGTAGATCCGCTACCTGGCGGAGGCTCGGCCCGCCGTTCCGTTCGTACTTCCCCTTGCGTCCGAACTGGTCGGCGTCGATGTCCAAGGCTTGGCAGGCGTCCTCTTGGTGGACGCGATGCACGACACCGTCGATGACGTTTCGGTCGTATCGGACGATGATGATGCAGTCGCGGCCGTTGGCGGTGACAACCTGTGGTCGTGCCGCTGTCAACCCGACGTCGTGGGCGAGGGTGAGACTCGCTGCTTCGGCGCGGACAAGGCCGGGATGTCGGAGGTCTTCAGCCTTGAGGATGTGGGTTGACGGGTACCCGTGCACTGGCCGCCCCCACCAGCCGTCCCCGAGGTCGACGAGCAGGAGCTTGTTCTGCAACCCGGCTATTGACAGTTCGCTGTCGTCGTGCAGACCCAACGGGTTGTCTTCGAGTTCGTCTACCTCCGCGGTGAACGTGGAATCGTCGTACGGTTC
>JAHFUU010000471.1 GCA_023264915.1 Microthrixaceae bacterium
GGGGCGCACGCCCGCGGCCAGCATCAACTTCGTCACGTGCCACGACGGGTTCACCTTGTTGGACCTGGTCTCATATGACCACAAGCACAACGAGTCCAACGGCGAGGGCAACCGAGATGGGGCCGACGACAACCGCTCATGGAACTGCGGTGTCGAGGGACCAACCGAGGACCCCGACATCGCGGCTCTCCGGCGCCGGCAGCGCCGCAACCTGCTCGCGACGTTGTTCCTCTCCCATGGCGTGCCGATGCTGCTCGGCGGCGACGAGATCGGGCGTACCCAGCGTGGCAACAACAACGCCTACTGCCAGGACAACGAGCTCTCGTGGTACGACTGGGCAGATGCTGACACCGCCCTGACCGAGTTCGTCCGGCGCCTCGCCCGGTTGCGCCGCAAGCACCCGGTGTTCCGTCGGCGCCGGTTCTTCGAAGGCAGATCCATCGTCGGGGAGGACGCCGACATCGCATGGTTCACGCCCGAGGGCCGTCCGATGGCTCCCGAGGACTGGCAGGTCTCGTACGCGAACTCCATCGGTGTCTTGTTGAACGGCCAGGCGATAGCGGCACCGGGAAGGCGTGGCGAGAAGATCGTCGACGACTCGTTCTTCATGGTGTTCAACGCCTCGGACGGCACCATCGACTACGAGCTCCCCGGCGACGACTACGCCGAGCAATGGCTCAAGATCCTCGACACGGTCCCCGATGATCCCGCCACCGGGTTCCCGAGGGAGCCAGAAGAGCGCTACAAGTCCGTGGACTGATCCCTGTTGCTCCGCGGTCGGTTGTGGTGCTCCAACGGGTCGACCAACCCGCAAGCGACGACTCCGCAGATGACGACTGACCCGCCCTCGATCGTCATGGCCACCCTGACTTCTCCCTCGTGTGGTGGGACTCCTACGGTGGCTCGATGCCCGCTGTGAGGGTCGACTCCGTCGCCAGCGTCCCCGACGTGACACCCACTGCCGCCGACCCCGTAGCGGCTCGGCGGAGGCTGAAGGTTCCGCTGGTCATCGCCGTTGCCGGGTTGGTCTCGCTCAGGGTCATCGCGCTGGCAGGGGTCCTCGCGAGCGGGCAAGAGCGCGACGACAGCGTGATCGGCGGCGACGCTCGGCGCTACGCGCAGATAGCCCTCGCGGACGGCACGCCCTATTCGGACTTCGCCGTCGAGTACCCGCCGGTGGCCTTCGGGCTCGTGCGTGCGATCGCGGCGAGCGACAACCAGATGGCCACGCTGATCCGCTTGGGGATCACCCAGCTGCTGGCCGACCTCGGGATCGCAGCGCTCCTGGGCTGGGCCTGGGGCCGTCGAGCGCTGCTGGCCTACCTCATCCTGGGCGTGCCCTTCCTCCCGTTCCCCTACATATACCTGCGCATGGACCTGCTGTCGGTCCTCCTGGCGACCGCAGGCGTGGCACTGGTCGCAAGAGGCAGGGACCGCGCGGGCGGCGCGGTTCTGGCCCTCAGCGTGTTCGCCAAGCTGTGGCCGGTGGCTGCCGCACCCCTGCTGTTGCTGGAGCGCCGCTGGAAGGCGCTCGCGTGGTGGGCCCTCACCGGTGCTGCCGGGTTGGCTTCATGGATGATGTGGGCGGGGCCGCGAGGACCGATCGACGTGTTCTCCTTCCGGGGGGCCAGAGGCTGGCAGGTCGAGAGCCTTCCCGGCGTCTTCCTCCACATGATCGACTCCGGGCGCGCACACGTCGAGCAGGGTGCCTGGCGCACCGGGATCATGCCCGAATGGAGCCGGCCGGTTCTCAGCGCCTTGAGCGTCGCCTTCTTGGTGCTCGGCTGGTTCTGGGCGTACCGGCGCCGGGCGCAAGGTGCCAACGAGCTCGTCTCGTTCGCCCTCGCACCGCTGGCAGGCGTGTTGAGCCTGTTGATCTTCGCTCCGATCATCTCACCCCAGTACATGCTGTGGTTGCTGCCGTTCGCCGCGATCCTCACCGCGAACGGCGACCGCCTGCTGGCGGTCCTCACGTTCTGCTCGGCCTCGCTGTCCACTGTCGAGTTCGCGCTGATCCACGGGCAGATCAACGGTGAGCTGTATGCCACCGTGCCGATCGTCATCCGCAACGTCGTGCTCGTGGTGATGCTCGTCGTCACGCTCCTGGAGCTGGGAGGCCTCATCGGCTCTCCCGCATGTGCCATCCCGTCACCGTTTGCATCGACGAGCCATCCCAGGCCCGGCGGCGGGCAGGTCGCCCCGCAGCGAGCCGTCAACCCAGGCGCAACAGAGCTATCGCCCCGATGAGCGCGAGTGCACCCACGAGGTCCATCGACGCCGTGAGGAGCGGCACGCCGAAGTTGTCCGGGTCAAGGCCCATCCGGTAGGTGCTCACCGTGCCGAAGTAGGAGATGGCGATGGCGACAGTCGTCGCGCCAAGCCCTCCGATAAGCGCGATGGCCACCATGTTCAACAGGCCTGGGGTGTTCAGGCTGAACACCACTGCGACCACCTGCGAGGACAGAGCGAGCAGAACGTACACGGGCAGCGCCAGCATCGACACGGTCCAGAAGTCGTTGCGCGCCGCTCGCTGGGGTCGCGAGACAGGATCGATCGTGCCGAGGTGCAGCTTGGTCGCCAGGCGGGCCGACAGGATGCTCCCCAGCGCGCCGGTGTCCTCGAAGAACGGCGGCACCAGCACGAGCAAGGCAGGGAACAGGGCAAAGGGCCCGCCGGTGAACTGGCGGTCGACGGCCAGCCCTGCGACGGTGTCGATCACCCCGGCCACGAGCAGGACTGGAAGCGACTCACGCACTATGCGCCGGAGCACCAGCTGGCGGGCACGCAGGGACATCGCCGTTGCCACCAGCCCGACAGCGACGGCCACGACCGCTACCGCCGCAGTGACATGGGGCAGGCGCACGATCAGCGCCGCCAGGAACAGCGACGGCAAGGTCACCATGTCTCCCGCAGCGGTCACCAGGGGTGCGGCAACGTTGTCCAGGTCCCACCCCCTCCTCGCGGAGCTCGCGGCGACCACGAGCGTGAAGCCCAAGACCACCACCGATGACACGATCCCCCGACGAAGGAGATGACCAGGAAGTCCGCGACCGAGATGGACTCGGTTCCGCTGAACAGCCCAGCCAGGACCTTCGCCAGAAC
>JAHFUU010000472.1 GCA_023264915.1 Microthrixaceae bacterium
GCGGGGCCTCCCTCGAGCTGCTCGAGAACGGGGACCTTCCGGGTCTCGAGGCCTTGCGCGCCGCACCGAACGCGGGCGGTTGAGCCTGGCAAGCGGGCACACGAATCAGAGCAGGGGCGCCGGATGCGGGCTCTCACTGTGAGTTGCACCCCTGACAGTGCTAGGAAACACCCGAGGTACGACGATCCCAGAGTCTGGAAAGGCAGCAGCTGTGGCAACCGACGAGGGCCGCAAGCCGCTAATCAGCGGCAACTGGAAGATGAACCACAACCACTTCGAGGCCATACAGACCGTTCAGAAGCTCGGTTACCTGCTGGCTCCGGAGGATTACGAGGCGGCAGATGCCTCCGTACATCCCCCTTTCACAGACATCAGGTCGGTTCAGACCACCATCGAGTCAGAGAAGAAGATCGAGATCTTCCTTGGCGCCCAGAACTGCCATTGGGAGGACAGGGGGGCTTTCACGGGCGAGGTGGCTCCCGGGATGCTCTCTAAGCTCAACGTCACCTACGTGATCGTGGGCCACTCCGAGCGGCGCGCGCTGTTCGGCGAGACCGACGACATGGTGAACAAGAAGGTGCATGCCGTCTTCAAGTACGGCATGAAACCCATCATGTGCGTGGGTGAGACCCTCGACGAGCGCGAGCAGGGCCAGACCTTTGACAAGGTGAGGCGCCAGGTCCTGGCCGGGATAGACGGCGTCGACAACCTGAAGCTGGAAGATCTGGTCATTGCATATGAACCCATCTGGGCGATCGGGACGGGACAGACAGCGACCGCCCAGGACGCGCAGGCGGTCTGTGCGTTCATCCGCGAGATCGTGGGCACGACCTTCGGCATCGGATGGGCTGCGAACATGCGCATCCAGTACGGCGGCTCGGCCAAGGCTGCCAACGCGGCCGAGCTGATGGCTCAGGCAGACATCGACGGGCTGCTCGTTGGTGGGGCCAGCCTCGACGCGGATGAGTTCGCTCGGATCGTCAAGTATCGCCAGAGCGGGCTGAACGCGGTCATCAACGCCGCCGAGACGGGCGAGGTGCCTCCCGAGGTCAAGGTCGTGCCCGACATGCCCCCGCCAAGGAAGTCCCCCGCTGAGATGTCTGCTGAGTGGCTGGCCAACACGGTTGCCGCGTTTGCGGCCGCAGCTGGCAACTCGATGTCCGATGACGACGTCAAGATGCTCAAGACCCCAGCCAGCCAGGTCGCCGAGCACTCAGAGATGCGCGAACAGCTCACCGAGCTCAACAACCGCACGGTGCCCCTGATCCGCAACGCTGTAGACGCATCCAAGCAGTCAGGCAGTGTGGTGCTGACCGAGGTCCGAAAGGGTCTCCGGATACCGCAGGACTGGGCCTTTCACTTCGAGACAGCCAGCTCTGCCACCGAGATGTGGCTCATCACCTCGATGATGCAGTCAGCCCTCGGACGCAACCTCCTGGCAGGTGAGCGCCGCGACTGGAGATCCAAGTAGCGGTTGTGGGTGCTCCTCCCAGACCCGCCACCAGTGCTCGGGCACCAGGCCCGCTGTGCCCTGCGGGGTCACCGTCTGGTAGGTTCCTCACGGTTAGCCTCCCTTGACTGGTGGACCCGCCGTGGTGCCCGGCCACAGGTCCGAGCCTGAAAGCCGTATGAATGTTCAAGATCGTCCTTCTGGTCATCCACTGCGGTGTCGCCGGCACGCTCATCTTCTTGGTCCTGCTCCACAGCGGCAGGGGTGGCGGTCTGTCTGACATGTTCGGCGGGGGCCTCGGCGCCTCTGCGGCAGGATCGACGATGGTCGAGAAGAACCTCGATCGGTTCACGGTCCTCTGCGGCCTCATCTTCACGTTCACGACGATCTCCCTCGCCTTGATGCTCGATCTCTGAGGCGGGTGAAGTGATCCCTGTCCCAGCTCGCCCCCGGCAGTGGCACAGGTTGGCGACGGTGGCATGCGTTGTGCTGGTGGTCGCGTCGTTCGCTGTGACCCTGTCGTCCTGTACGAGCACCGAAGAGGGGCTCGCACCGAACGAGGCGATGTCAAGGGGCGTCACGCCGGGGTCCGCGGACCTGTCAAGCGTTTCTGCGAACGCGTTCCGGGTCGGAGTCGTCTCACGAGCGACGCTCGATCCCGCTGCGGCGTTGCCCACCAACCAGGCCGAGATGCTCACTGCCGATCTGCTGTTCGATTCGTTGACTGCGACGGACCCCAAGACAGGGGCTGCCCGGCCGGCGGTGGCGTTTGCCTGGACGGTCAACGAGGCGCAGACGACGTGGCGTTTCGCGCTTGGCGATACCAAGTTCTCCGATGGCAGGCCGATCACCTCTGCTGACGTCAAGGCCTCGATCGAGCGCGTCGCCCTTCAGAGCCTGAACGTGTGCAAGAAGTCGACTGCGACCGACACGACGTCACAGCCGGCCAGCCGGCAGTGCCTGTCGCTTGCGAGCCAGAGGCTCGAGGTGATCGATGGATACCGAGAGTTCACCGCTGGCGTGACGACTGAGATCCGGGGTCTTCAAGCTGTCGAAGACAAGCTCATCCAGATCGAAACTCGCGAGCCCTACTCGCCATTGCCCGAGCTGCTCGCCTCACCGATCTTCGGGATCGTGCCAAAGGATGCGGGCGACACGGGGGAGTTCGATCGCAAGATCGTCACGAGTGGGCCTTACCGGATCGCTCAGCGTGGTGACGCGATAGTCAGGCTCCAGAAGTCCGAGAACAACCCTTCGCCGACAGCAGTCGACAGGGTCGAGCTCGTCCACTTCTTCACGCTGGACGGCTCATATCAAGCATTCGCCGAGGGCAAGCTGGACTGGAGCCAGGTACCCAAGGCAAAGGTCGACGAGGCGACCAGCCGTTTCGGCGACGTTGGCATCCGGCCGTTCGTCGCTGAGCAGTTCTTCGGTCTGAACCTTGCCGATCCCAACCTCGGCAACGAGAAGCTCAGGCAGGCGATGCTGAAGGCCCTTGACCGCAAGACCCTTGTCGAGAAGGCCTTGCCTGGACGCCACATGCTCGACGGGGCGGTTCCTCCGGGTGTGCCTGGTGTGGTCGAGGATGCCTGCGGACAGGTGTGCGTGGCTGATCCGGCAGCAGCCAAAGCTCTCGTGGCCGAGGCATT
>JAHFUU010000473.1:0-2518 GCA_023264915.1 Microthrixaceae bacterium
CCTTCGTCGCCGAAGAGAACGTGATCGCGGGCAACGTCATCCTCTATGGCGCGACCGCGGGCGAGATGTTCCTGCGTGGGCTGGTTGGTGAGCGCTTCTGCGTGCGCAACTCGGGTGCCACCGCGGTGGTCGAAGGTGTTGGTGACCACGGGTGCGAGTACATGACCGGCGGCCGGGCGGTCGTGCTGGGGCCCACTGGACGCAACTTCGGCGCAGGGATGTCCGGTGGGATCGCATACGTGTGGGATCCCACCGGGAACCTCCCCGGCAAGGTCAACCTCGAGATGGTCGACCTCGACCCGATGGATGACCAGGACCGAAGCTGGCTCCTGGATCGCGTGAAGCGCCACGTCGACGAGACGGGTTCGGTGGGCGGACAGCGGTTGCTGGGCAACTGGTCCGAAGCGGTCGAGCAGTTCCAGAAGGTGATGCCCAGGGACTACAAGCGCGTGGTCGAGGCACAGCTCCGAGCCGAGGCCGACGGTACTGACCCGGTGGCGGCCGTCATGGCCGCGGCTGGTTGAGGAGGTCCACATGGGAGACGTCCGAGGGTTCTTGACCCACACCCGGCAGCTTCCGCCACGGCGGCCGGTGCCGGTCCGGCTCAGGGACTGGCGAGAGGTCTATGACCCGTTCCCCATCCACAAGGTGCGAGAGCAGGCGAGCCGCTGCATGGACTGCGGCATCCCCTTCTGCAACCACGGTTGCCCGCTCGGCAACCTCATCCCAGAGTGGAACGACCTCGTCTACCGCAATCGATGGCGCGAGGCCTCAGACCGCCTGCATGCCACCAACAACTTCCCCGAGTTCACCGGCCGGTTGTGCCCCGCACCGTGTGAGACGGCATGCGTGCTCGGGATCAGCCAACCCCCGGTGACGATCAAGCATGTCGAGGTCGAGATCGTCGAGCGCGCATGGTCCGAAGGCTGGATCGTCCCGATCCCGCCCTCGGTCAAGACGGGCAAGAAGGTGGCGGTGGTCGGGTCCGGCCCCGCAGGGTTGGCCGCGTCCCAGCAACTCACCCGTGCCGGCCACGAAGTGGTGCTGTTCGAGCGTGACGAGAGGATCGGCGGTCTCCTGCGCTTCGGGATCCCCGAGTTCAAGATGGAGAAGCGCTTCGTCGATCGCCGCGTCGAGCAGATGAGCGCCGAAGGCACGGTGTTCCGCAGCGGCGTGAACGTCGGCGTAGACCTCAAAGGGTCCGAGATCCTGGCGGACTTCGATGCGGTCGTGCTGTCCGGGGGGGCAGCGATGCGCCGAGACCTGCCAGTACCTGGGCGCGAGCTTGCAGGGGTCCATCAGGCGATGGAGTACCTGCCTGTGGCAAACCGGGTCCAGAACCGCGACCTCGAGGAGGCCACCATCACCGCGGCCGGAAAGGACGTGGTGATCATCGGGGGCGGGGACACCGGGGCCGACTGCCTGGGCACAGCCCATCGGCAGGGTGCGGCGAGCATCCACCAGTTCGAGATAC
The DNA here is from genome assembly GCA_023264915.1 of Microthrixaceae bacterium. GTDB lineage: Bacteria > Actinomycetota > Acidimicrobiia > Acidimicrobiales > Acidimicrobilacustridaceae > JACPNV01. The sequence goes on from JAHFUU010000473.1 coordinate 1,475, forward strand.
TTCCCCGGCCTCCCGACGAGCGTCCCGAGACCAACCCGTGGCCGACGTGGCCCATGGTCTTCCGGGTCTCCTCCGCACACGAAGAGGGCGGCGAACGGGTCTACGCGGTCAACACGACCGAGCTGGTGGGTGACGAGGACGGCAACGTGGCAGCGTTGCGGGCAGTCGAGGTCGAGATGGTCACCAAGGAAGGCCGGCCCGGCTTCGAGCCGATTCCAGACAGCGAGTTCGAGCTGTCATGCCAGCTCGTCCTGCTCGCGATGGGGTTCACCGGGGCCGAGAGGGAAGGTCTCGTCGAACAGCTCGCTTGCGAGCTCGACGAGCGAGGCAACGTTGCCAGGGACAGCTCGTGGATGTCGAGCACCGAGGCCGTGTTCGTATGCGGAGACATGGGCCGCGGTCAGAGCCTCATCGTGTGGGCCATAGCAGAGGGCCGCTCGTGCGCAGCGGCGGTCGACCGCTACCTGATGGGCGAGACCGACCTCCCCGCGCCGATCTCACCCCGAGACCGCCCCCTCAGCTGATCTGTTGAGCTCCGTGCCCGACGGCGTGCCGCATCTCAAGTGGCAGGCGAGACGGCTTCGCCGCGGAAGCGCTTGACCAGGTAGACGCCTCCGATCATGGCGATCGGTGCTCCGAGACCACAGAAGCCGGCGATGAGCCCGGCGATCAGCCACCAGACCATGGCGTCAGAGGAGTGCTCGGTCGTCAGGCTGACCGACTCGGAGAGGGAATCGATCCCCTTGTCATACATGGCGGACAAGACCGGCATGAACCCCAAGAAGAGGAATGCCCCGATCACAAGGATCCAGCAGAGGGACTCGAGCACACCGAAGATGAGGCCGAACACGACGCCGACCATGATGTTGTTGGTGGTGAGCTTGAAGGCGGCAGCCAGGTCGATCTTCTGGCCGTTGACGGCCATCGTCGCCGCCTTTGCAATGGCCACGTACACACACCCCATCGCCGCACCGACGATCGCCCACAGGACGAGGTGGACGATGTTGAACCTGAAGCCGAAGCCGCCGCCGAACCCTGCGGCAC
>JAHFUU010000473.1:2528-3099 GCA_023264915.1 Microthrixaceae bacterium
CGATCGCGGTGATGACGAAGAACGCAACGATGAAGACACCGACAAGGATCAGCCATAGCACGACCCACTCACCGATGTTCTGGATGAACTTGTTGAAGGCATAGGACAGAGTCGAACCAAGGTCTGTGCCCCCACCCGCATCACCGCTGGGGCTGCCGGGTGCCTGTTCGGGCGGATACCACTTGCCGTCTGATGCTTGCCACCAACCGGGGCCTTGAGAACTGTCGCTCACTGCATTCTCCTTAGAGGGATTCGGTGCGGATTGCTCGGCAAGGCGTCGGCGCTCACCACGGGAGTGGAGGTTACTTCGCTGCTGGCACGTTCGCGAGGATCGGTGAGAACTGGCTGCCGACGCTGCGGTTGTCAGGCCATCACCGTCGGTCGCGAACACTAACGGGGCTTCGCTCCAACCCGACAAGTCGTGTGATCGGGATAGGATCCTCGACTGCAAGCGCCTGCGAGGCAGTGCTCTTGTGCCTGACAGTCCGCTCGGGCAGCCCCGGCCCGCCGAGTGTCCGGAGCCCCGCCCAGGCTCAGGTCACCGGCTCGACGATTCCGGCTGAGCGGAGCT
>JAHFUU010000056.1 GCA_023264915.1 Microthrixaceae bacterium
CTGTGAGGTGTGCCGGGGTGAGCGGTCTCAGAGGTGGTCACTGTCATGCCAGGACAGGGCATGTGAGGGCTCTCGCCGTGCCGCTGTCTCCACGCGGGAACCCGATCACCTCGATCGATCAGCTCGCCACCGTCGGTTCGCCACGTTGACACCGTTGCCTGGCTCCTTCTCGGGTCCGGTTCGAGCCGCCGTGGGTTGCGCGAGCGTGGACCGGGGGCCCCGATTCTGTCACGCTGGCTCGAATCCAGGCGCTGATGGGGGTCACCCCGCGTGCCATCAGGAACTGTCCCGGGAATTCTCGACGCCCACTTGGTGCTCATGCTGACCGTGAATACGAGGTTGATCGCTTCGGTGGCAGGCTGGCTCGTGGGATGGTGGCTGCTGTGGGTCGTTCCGCGCCTCGAACCCGGTCGCCTTCCGGAACCGGAACCCGAGCGCGAACCGGGACCAGAACCCGAGCGCGAACCCGAGCGCGAACCCGACCGGCACCGCGGAGCTGGTGAGGTTCGCGATGTGGTCGATGTGGCCGTCGTGGTTCCGGCCCGCAACGAGGAGGTATCCCTGCCGCGGCTTCTTGGTTGCCTGGCTGAGCAGACTGTCGTCCCGAGGCAGGTGATCGTGGTCGATGACCAGTCCACCGACAGGACCCGAGCGGTGGCCGAGGCCTTCGCATCTGTGACCGTCATCGAGGGGCGCCCGTTGCCGGAGGGCTGGGCTGGCAAGCCGTGGGCCTGCCACCAGGCGATGCAGGAGGTGCAAGCTGAGCGACTCGTGTTCGTCGACGCGGACGTCTCGTCGGCCCCAGGAGGCCTGGCGTCGGTCCTCCAACAGCACGACCGCCGCGGTGGGTTGGTGAGCGTCCAGCCCTTCCATATCATGCGCCGCCCCTATGAACGGCTGTCGGCCTTGTTCAATATCGTTGCGATGATGGGCGTCGGCGCGGCCTCGCCGGGCCGGGCCGGCCGCTCCCATGGGGCCTTCGGTCCGGTCCTTGCCTGTTCGCGCAGCGACTACGACAGGGTTGGAGGACACTCGGCGGTGTCGCGTGAGATCTGCGAGGACATCGCCCTCGCGGATCGGTTCGCCTCGTTCGGCTTGCCGGTGAGCATCCTCGGCGGTGGTGACGAGGTCAGCTTCCGCATGTATCCCGCCGGCGTCGGCCAGCTGATCGAAGGCTGGTCCAGGAACTTCGCGTCTGGCGCGCGCTCGGTCCCGTGGTTGCGGAGCACTGCGATCTTCTTGTGGGTCACAACGATGCTGATCAGCGTCCAGGCCCTGATCGAGGTGCTTTTCGGGCTCCGCTCCGCCCCAGGGCACTCGACCTTGTCAGGGCTGGCCGCGCCGGCCGCCCTTGCCGGCTATGCCCTGTTCGCCGTGCAAGTGCGCGTCATGCTTCGCCAGCTCGGCAACTTCGGGAGGCTCACTGCCGCCCTGTACCCCGTGTTGATCCTCACCTTCGTCGCCGTGTTCGTGCGGTCCCTGTGGCTGACCGCCGTCGTCCATCGCGTGCGGTGGCGTGATCGCGACATCCCGATCTCATGGTCGCGGCACCGCGCCGGTGCCGGGTCGCGAGCGGTGTCCACCGTGCCCACCGTGCCCTCCGCCGTGCCCTCGGCGGCTGGCTCCGACAGAGCAGGGACGGGATGAGCGTCCCGCTGGTCGAGCTGGCGGATCGCTGGGCGGTCCTGGCGGACCTGGCAGTCTGGACCGTTGCCGGGTTTGGGATCGGTTTCCTCACCCATCGCATGGGTTCGTGGTTTCGTCGCGACAGCTGGATCACCAGGAGCCGCTGGTTCGACACGGCGCGCCTCTATGAGCGCTCGTTCAAGGTCAGGCGCTGGAAGGACCGGCTTCCCGAGGCTGGCGCCTTCTTCGCAGACGGCTTCTCCAAGAGGAGGCTCGAGGGCAACAACCTCGCGTACCTCGATCGGTTCGTGATCGAGACCCGCAGGGCCGAAGTCACCCACTGGCTCCTCGTGGCGCTCATACCCGCCTTCTTCTTGTGGAACCCCTTGCGCCTGGCCGCGGCGATGGCGGTCTACGGGCTGGTCGCGAACGTCCCTTGCATCCTCATCCAGCGCTACAACCGCCTCAGGCTGCAACGCGTCCAAGGGCGTGCCCGCCGCATCAGCACCTCGCGCCGAGGACCGGGTTGAGAGGCGCATGGGGATCCGCGATGCAGCCGGCCATCGGTGAGGCAAGCGCCGTTGGGCCACCACGAACGCTCTTTGACCACACGGGGGCCCGGTGAGCCCAGCGTCGGTCTCGATGTTTATCGATGTTGTGGCCCTGACGCGCTCCGGACTCGCTTCGAGGGGCGGGAGAGGCCGGTCGTCGCGAGTCCGGGGAATGGGGTTGGGGATTGGACGGTTGGGAGAAACCACCCAGTCACAGGGAACCCTACGGCCAGTCGTGTATGGCCAACGTTTGGCGCCCGAGGACCGCTCTTGTCAGCGCCGAGCCGCTGGCTGGCCCCGCACCGCGGCCCCGGAGGGATCGGCGATGGCGCCAGCGGGTTGCGCAACCCATACACTCGCCATAGCCAGGGTCTGTGACCCTGCGTGACCAGAGTCACCAGTGGCCCCCAGGACGCTGGGCACAGGAATCCGGGACGGCTCTGGAGCAACGGCCAGACGATCTCCCAGGTGACGTGCCGCCTGCCTGGGCGTGAGAGAAGGGGGGCGGAGCGACCTTGCGAGTGCTCGTGGTTGAGGATGACAACGCTCTGGCCGACGTGATCGCCCGCGGTCTGCGGCAGGACGCCCTCGCTGTCGACCTGGCCTTCGACGGGATGGAGGCGCTTCACAAGGCCGAGCTCACCGCCTATGACGTGGTCGTGCTCGACCGCGATCTGCCAGTGATCCACGGAGACGAGGTGTGTGAGCGGCTCACCAGCCAGGGCGCCGGAGAGCGTATCTTGATGCTCACGGCCTCTGGGAACCTCGATGATCGTGTGGCCGGCCTCGCCCTCGGCGCCGATGATTACCTGGCCAAGCCGTTCGCGATGAAGGAGCTCGTCGCCAGGGTCCGGGCTCTTGCGCGCCGGGTCCCGGCTGTTCTGCCACCCGTGCTCCAGCACGCAGACATCAGCCTCGATGTCCCGCGGCGCAGGGCTGGACGGGGCACCCGCGAGCTCAACCTCACCCGCAAGGAGTTCGGTGTGCTCGAGGTGCTGCTGGCCTCAGATGATCGAGTGGTCAGCTCAGAGGAGCTGCTGGAGAAGGTGTGGGATGAGAACGCTGACCCGTTCACCAACGCGGTGCGAATAACGGTCATGACTCTCCGCCGGAAGCTCGGTGACCCGCCCGTGATCGAGACAGTCGTCGGAGTTGGCTACCGGCTGGCCTGAAAGCGAGATCCCAATGGCCACCACTCATCCCCACCCAAGTCCTGACCGGAGCTCTGCACCCGGCAAGGGCCCGGGATCTGGCACCAGGGACCCATCTGACACCAGGGACCTACAGGCACGCGGGGGTGGGACCTTCGATGCGAGCTCGGAGAGTGCACCACCCAGATCCGAGATGCCGCGGTCCGGGGCACACGGGTCTGAGCTGCCCACACCGGCGCCCCCCAGACCAGATGCACGCAGCCCCGAGGTGCCCGGCTCGGAGGTGCCCGGCTCGGAGGAGCCCGCATCCTCGCTTCGCGGTCAGAAGGCCGAGAGCGCCGGCCCTGCGAAGGCCCGGGCGCGTGCCAGATCCGGCCGGACCATCCGTTTCCGGCTCACGATGCTCTACGCGGGGCTCTTCCTCGCATGCGGGACCCTGTTGCTGCTCGTGAGCTTCCTTCTGGTCCGCCAGAGCCTGATGCGCGAGGAAGGCACCGGCTCGACCAACCAGCGCGTGACCGAGGTGTACGGCTACAGCGACCAGCAGGTGCGCTTCTTCACCGAGCTCAAGGTTCCGCCCGCACCCAATGACTCAGAGCGCGCGCGCCAGGCCAACACCATCGAGGATGTCATCGTCGGCGTGCAACAGGACATCCGCAACGACTCGCTCCACCAGCTGGTCGTCGGTTCCTCGATCGCGTTGGGAGTCATGCTGGTCCTGTCAGTGATCGTCGGGTGGGTTGCCTCAGGTAGGGCCCTTCGGCCGGTCGGGCGCCTGACGGCTCGAGCCCAGAGGCTCTCTGAGGACAACCTGCACGAGCGGATCGAGCTCGATGGGCCAAGGGACGAGCTGACCGAGCTGGCAGACACGCTCGATGGAATGCTGGGGCGCCTCGAGGAGTCCTTCAACGCCCAGAGGCGCTTCGCGGCCAGCGTCTCACACGAGGTGCGCACCCCGTTGGCGATCATGCGAGGTGAGGCTGATCTGGCGCTGGCCGACCCGGACTGCGACGAGCGCGAGAAGGTCTTCGCTCTGTCGGTCCGCAACAACGTCGACCGTACCGAGGCCCTGCTCGAGAGCCTGCTGGCGCTCTCCAGGAGCCAGAGCACGATGAGCCGCTCCGAGACGGTCGACCTTGCCGAGCTGACCGGTGACGTCGTGAGCCAGCGCGTCGAGGCAGCCGGTCGCGCCCGGGTTCGCGTCGAGCTGGGCCTGGACAACGCCGTCGTCGACGGTGACCCGTGGCTCCTCGAGCGGCTGGTGGCAAACCTCGTCGACAACGCGATAACCCACAACGTGCGCGGGGGCTGGCTCGACGTGCAGGTCGGCACCTGCGACGGCTCATGCTTCGTCCAGGTCTCCAGCACCGGCGAGCGGCTCACCCGTGCCCAGCTCGAGGGGATCTGCCAACCCTTCCGCAGGGCGACAGATCACCGGCGTCCTGGCCATGGCCTCGGCATGACCATCGTCCAGTCTGTCGCCCAGGCTCACGGGGGAACGGTCAAGGTGGCTCCGCGCCATGAGGGGGGCCTCGACGTGGTTGTCGAGCTGCCCTCGCGCTGCACGACCTGAGTGGCTCGAACCGTTACGAGAGCATCCAGCGCTCTGTTTGGGTTCAATGGTGGACGTGAGAGGTGACCGGATCGAGATCGGCGACGTTGTGACTGGTGGTGTTCTGGTGACGAGCGCGTTCCCCGACACCTGGGACCCGTCGCGCCTCAAAGCGATCTTGGCGCAGTCGCCAACCCCGACCTGGGTGGTCGATGCCGGCGCCGGTCGAGTCTTCGCGAACGCAGCCACAGCCGAGCTCTTCCACATCGATCCCGAGGATCTGTCAGTCGTCGGTGGCGACGGCATGTCCCTGCTGCACCCGAACGAGCGCGAACGCACCACGGCTGAGATCCGCGGGATCCTCACAGGCGAGCTTGACGGCGTGCGGCGCGTCAAGCACTTCTTGCGTCCTGACGGCACCGACTTCTACGGCCAGCTCGAGTCGCGGCCACTGAAGGATGCACGTGGCCAGACATGGGCGATCCTGTCTGTGTGCCGCGACATCACCCGCCAGCGTGAGGCCGAGAGGGCGCTGGTCCACCGCGAGGCTTGGTTCGAAGCCCTGGTCCGGCACAACGTCGACGCCATCGTCGTGCTCAGCCCCGACGCCGTGCTCACCTACGCGTCACCCAGTGCCGAGGACCTTCTCGGGTACAAGGTGAGTGATTGGATGGGTCGCGACGCGCTGGAGCTGGTCCACCCTGATGACATCGCGATCGTGGCGGAGTCCTTCGCGAACACCGCTGCCACACCTGGGACTGCCATCCCGCTGAGGTTCCGCCTGATGAGGTCCGACGGGCAGCTGAGGCTGGTCGAGGCGGTGGCCACCAACCTGATCGACGATCCGGCCGTGCGGGGAGTCGTCGTCAACCTCCGTGACCTCACCGAGAGCCATGAGGTTGCTTCCGCGCTGGAGGTGAGCGAGAACCGGTTCCGAAAGATGCTCGAGAACATCTCCGACACGGTCACGCTGGTCGATTCGACGGGACAGGTGATCAGGACCACGGGCAACGTCAAGAGCATCCTCGGGTACCCGACCGAGTTCTGGTCAGAGCGCAACGCCTTTGACATCGCCCACCCGGACGACCTCGACCGGATCCGCCAGATCCTCGTGGCCCTGCTCGAGACCCCGGGTCGCGAGATGACCGGCGAGTTCAGGGTCCGCCATGCGAACGGGCACTACGAGCACGTCGAGGCGAGCGCGGTGAACCTGCTGGATGACCCCGAGGTTGCTGCGATCGTCATGACGACTCGCAACATCACCTGCCGCAAGGTTGCTGAGCGCGAGCTCTCCCAAGCGCGGGATCAGGCTCTCCGTGCCCTGGAGGTGCGCAACGAGTTCGTTGCCAGCGTCAGCCATGAGCTGCGCACGCCGATACATGGGATCCTGGGGCTTGCAGAGCTGCTGGCAACCTCTGCGGAGGCCAGCGGTGAGATCGAGCAGCTCGCCCTCTCCATCAGGCGTGCGACTGACTCGTTGCGCTTGGTGCTCGATGACATCTTGGACTTCACCAAGATCGAGGCGGGCCGACTCGAGCTGAACGAGCAGCCGATCGCCTTGCGGGAGGTCATGGACGACCTCGTCGTGCTGTTCGGTCCCCAAGCAAGCGCCAAGGGCATAGCGCTCCAGGTCCGGGCCGACGATGCCCTTCCTGCGTCCCTGGTGGCTGACGGTCTGAGGTTGAGGCAGGTGCTCAACAACCTCGTGAGCAACGCAGTGAAGTTCACCTCTTACGGAGCCGTCATGGTCGAGCTCTCGTGCTCGCCGCACACCGCTGACGAGCTGCGCGTGGTTGTCAGCGACACGGGCATCGGGATGAGTCCCGATGTCGTCGACCGTGTCTTCGAACCGTTCTCGCAGGCGCATGCTCATACGGCCCGCGAGTACGGCGGGACCGGGCTCGGCCTCACGATCGCCCGCCGCCTGATCGACATGATGGGAGGCACGCTCACCGTCGACACCGAGCTGGGCAGGGGCACCACGTTCGCCCTCTCGTTGCCGCTCCGCTCGAGGGTGGATGGTGATAGCGCAGACGACGATTCGATCGCTGCAACCGCCCGGGTGGGGCATGGACGCGTCATGGTGGTAGAGGACAACGCAGTCAACCAGCTCCTGGTCGGTAGGCAGCTCGAGAGGCTCGGCTATGAGCCTGTGGTGGCCAGCAGCGGTGAGGAGGCAATCGAAATGCTCGCCCGCGACCCTGTCGATGCCGTGCTCATGGACTGGCAGATGCCGGGGATCGACGGCCTCGAGACGTCGCGGAGGTTACGTGGATCAGAAGGCGCTTTCGGCAAGGATCGGGTGCCGATCGTGGCGATGACCGCATCGGCCATGCCCGGTGACCGGGAGCTGTGCCTCGAGGCCGGCATGGATGACTTCATGATCAAGCCGGTCAACCTCTCCACCCTCGGGCGGACCCTGGCGACATGGTTGAACCCCTCCGACGAGCCTGCCGGGGACGACTCTGCAGCGGTGGCCGGGTTGCCGCGAGACGGCCATCCGGTGGACGGATCCGTGCTTGACCGGTTGCTCGACGAGCTGGATGACCCTGCCCTCGTCGCCACCGTCATAGCCACCTACCGCCGCGAGCTCCCGGTACGCGTCGAGGGCATCGAGGATGCTGCCAGAGCCGGGGACATGCCGAACCTCCGGGCACTTGCCCACACCCTCAAGTCCACCAGCGCGGCCCTGGGTGCAGAGCATCTGGCCCGGCTGTGCCTCCAGCTCGAAGATCTGGCCCGAAGCGACGTCCAGCCCTCCGGCTCGCTCGAGCCGTTCCTTGCCAGGCTGAGCAACGAGCAGCGCCGCGTCGACGGGGCGCTCGATTCGGAAGGCCGCCGGTTCGGATCGCTCGCCCGTGTGTCCCCATGAACGCCTGACTCCCGCTTCACGGCCCTGAGCTGGTATTTTGTACACAGCCAAATCCTGACCTGGTCAGTCAAGAGTTTCTCAAGATCCGGCTCCAGACATCGACATGACCAGCGCCTCTTGGGAGATTTGGTTTGATGGACATGCCCTCGTACCGCTCGGTCGCGCCCCTGTGGGAACCCGGCGGCGCGACCGCCAGGGAGCCAGACGGTGAAGGGGGAGCCCGACGGTGATGGGGGAGCATGGCCGGAGGCCTTGCGTCGGGGGCGCATCCCCCGCTTCAACCCGACCTCTCGGGGCCCGATCGCTGACCGGTCGGGGCCAGTGAGCGAGCCGGTTCTGATGCACGGCCGGACCGGCAAACCGGATCCGAGCGTCCAGGAGCTGGCCTCCTTGAGACGTCAGCTGCAACGAGAGCGCGAGGCGCGAAGGCTGGCCGAGCAACTGGTCAACCGGGGCGCCGAGGAAATCCTGCGCGAGCAGAGCGAGCTGATGCTGCTGGGGCGGGTCGCGGTCGCAGCCAACGAGGCCACCTCGCTTCCCGGTGTCGCGGAGGAGTGCCTCGCGCTCGTGGCTCGGCATGCGGGCTGGCCGGCAGCCACGCTTTGGATCTGTGAGACAGGCGATCCCCGACCCCGCCCGTGCCGCTCTTGGTTCGGCGCGGGGGGCAACTCATTCGCAGCGCTGGCAGAAGCAGTGAGCTCCCGGATCGCCGCCCCCGAAGGATCGCTTCCCCATGTGGTTGCAACCTCTGGTGCGCCCAAGTGGTTGGGCGGGCTTGATCGACGTGAGGGCTGGCTCCGGGACGAGCGCGACTCCGGTCTCGGGGTGAGGACGGCGATGGCTGTGCCGGTCTGGGCCGGTCGGGACATCGCCGGAGTGGTCGGCGTCTTCAACGATGCCGGGGTTGAGCGTTGCGATCGGCTTCTCGAGCTCGTGGAGCAAGTTGTCACTCAGCTCGGTGTCGTGATGAGCCGCCTGTCGAGCGAGTGCTCCATGCCGGTCGCCGAACCGGCGCCGGGGCCTGTGCCCCCTCCGCCTGTCTTCGTGGCCGAGGTGGCCCACGACGTCCGCACGCCGCTGAACGGCATCATCGGCAACCTCGAGCTGTTGTGCGAGAGCCACCTCGATCCGGACCAGCGTGACCTGTCGGCTTTGGCGCTGCAATCCGCGATCGATCTGCACGAGAGGGTCGAGGCCTGGCTGCAACGGGGCTGCTAGTGGTAGTTGCGGTGGGGCACCAAGGAGAGCTGGTGTGAGCGCCCCGGGTGGCCAGATGGGGCGAGCCGTCGGTCGTCATCGGCCTTCCATCCGGTAGCCCACTCCCCTCACGGTCCGGATGCGGCTGGGCGTGCCGGCCGTGTCGATCTTCTTGCGAAGGTTCGCGATGTGGACATCGACGACGTGATCGTCGCCGAACCAGTCGGGGCCCCACACGAGTTCGCGGAGCAGCGCCCGCGAGAAGACCATCGAGGGGTTCGAGCTGAGGGTTTCGAGGAGGTCGAACTCGAGTCGGGTGAGGTTCACCTCAGAGCCGCTGAGGCTGACTGTGCGACCCAGCGGGTCGACCTCGAGGTCGCCGAACCTGCGCGGTGTCGTGTCGGGGTGGCGTTCGGCCCGGGAGGTGCGCGGGCGCCGGAGCATCGCCCTGACGCGGGCCACC
>JAHFUU010000057.1 GCA_023264915.1 Microthrixaceae bacterium
AAAGGAACTGAGCAAGTGCTCAGGTTCAGTGTTCAAGGGAGGCCCTCAGATGGCCAGGTCAGGGACGCGGGGCCAGCAACTCCGAGGTGCTCAGGCTCGCGGCCGGGTGGTGGACGCGGCCATAGAGGCGCTCCGCCAGCGAGGCTTCGCCGGTGCCAGCGCACGCGAGATCGCCCGCATCGGCGGTTTCGCCCAGGGCGTCGTCTTCTACCACTTCGGCACCATGGACGAGGTCCTCCTCGCTGCCCTGGACCGCGTGGGCGAGCAGCGAATGGCCAGGTACTCGGCTGCGGTCGCTGCAGCATCGACGATCCCGGAGCTGGTCGACGTGGCCTCTGGCATCTACCGCGAGGACCTCGAGCAAGGTCACCTGAAGGTTCTCGCTGAGCTGATCGCCGCCTCGTCGTCGAACCCCGAGCTCGGCGCGGCGGTCGCCGATCGGATCGAGCCCTGGGTCAGCTTCACCGCGGAGGTGATCGAACGCTTCCTGACGGGGTCGCCGCTGGCCACCGTGGTGCCGGTCCAAGACGCTGCCTTCGCGATCGTCGCCGTCTTCTTGGGCGTAGAGCTCCTGACGACCCTCGACGGCAACCGCCATCCCGCCGACTCGCTCATCCGCTCGGCAGGCGACCTCGGCGCTCTGCTCGCACCGTTCATCCAACCTGGACCACAGGAGGCAACACCATGAACAGCACGGCAACCAACCACGGCGACTTCGACGTCGTGACCGGAGCCCTGAGCTTCACGGGCCGCCACATCGCTCAGCGCCTGATCGATGATGGTCGGGGCGTTCGGACGCTTACCGCCCACCCGGATGCAGACCCGAGCTTCGCAACCAAGCTCGATGTGGTGCCCTACCGCTGGGATGACCCCGTGGCACTCGCCGACAGCTTGCGTGGCGCAGGGACCCTCTACAACACCTTCTGGGTCCGGTTCAGCCACGGGCGTGTCAGCTTCGAAGAAGCGATCAGCAAGTCCTCGGCCCTGTTCGTCGCCGCAGAGCGCGCCGGCGTGGACAAGATCGTCCATGTCAGCATCACGAACCCATCGCTCAGCTCACCGCTGCCCTACTTCTGTGGCAAGGCGATGGTCGAGCAGGCTCTCGCGAGCTGCGGCGTGCCGTTCACGATCGTTCGCCCGACCGTCGTGTTGCGCCCCGGCGACGTGCTCGTCAACAACATCGCCTGGCTCCTCCGCCATCTCCCCTTGTTCGGGGTGGCAGGCCGTGGTGACTACGGCGTGAGGCCCGTGCACGTCGAGGACGTTGCGCGGCTGTGCGTCGAGGCCGCACGCTCGGGGCGGGAGTGCGAGGTGATCGATGCGGTCGGGCCCGAGACCTACACCTTCGTCGAGATTGTCGAGTTGATCCGTACCGCGGTCGGAAGCCGCAGCCGGATCGTCTCGCTGCCCACACCCATCGTCCCGCTCGTGTCCCGTGCCCTCGGTCTGCTGGTGCATGACGTGTTGCTGACCGGCGACGAGCTGCGGGGACTCATGGACGGACTCGTCACCACAGACGGTCCGGCAACGGGTCGGATCGCCCTCAGCGAGTGGCTCGCTGACAGTGCCGACGGCTTGGGCGAGGTCTACGCCTCTGAGCTTGCCCGCCACTTCGAGCAGGCACCTACGAAGGCCCCTGCTGGGCCAGATGTGGCGCACGGGGCAGAGCTCGCGGGCACGACTTGACCGACCCCGACGTCTGGCCCGGCGAGATTCGCATCTTGACCGACCGGTCAATAGTCTTCGGCAATGGACATAACCGATGCATCAGCAATCGTCACGGGCGGGGCCTCAGGCCTCGGAGCAGCCACGGTGAAGCAGCTCGCGAGCAGGGGCGCGAAGGTCGTGATCTTCGACCTCGATCGCCAGGAGGACAAGGGCAAGGCCCTCGCTGCAGAGGTCGGCGGCGTCTTCTGCGCGGTTGACGTGACCAAGACCGACGACATCGTCGCAGGCGTGGACACGGCTCGTGAGCTCGGGCCAGTGCGTGCTCTGGTGAACTGTGCCGGGGTTGGCATGGCCGGTCGCACGATCGGAAAGGACGGCCAGTACTCGTCCGCGTTCAACCTCGACACGTTCAAGTGGGTCATCGAGATCAACCTGATCGGCACGTTCGACTGCATCCGGATAGCCGCCACCGCGATGAGCCAGACCGAGCCGCTCGACGAATCCGGTGAGCGTGGTGCCATCGTCAACACGGCGTCGGTGGCCGCTTTCGACGGCCAGATCGGCCAGTGCTCGTACTCCGCATCCAAGGGCGGTGTCGTCGGCATGACCCTTCCGATCGCCCGTGACCTCGCTGCGGTGGGCATCCGCGTGAACACGATCGCCCCCGGGCTCATCGACACACCCATCTACGGCGAGGGCGAGTTCTCCGAGCAGTTCAAGGCGAAGCTTCAGGAGGGTGTCCTGTTCCCGCGGCGGCTGGGCACAGCAGACGAGTTCGCGACGCTCGCCCTCGAGCTGTTGACCAACAGCTACATGAACGCCGAGACCATTCGCGTCGACGGCGGCATCCGCATGCCCCCCAAGTGATCAGCGCCTGAGCACGTGGTGGAGGCCGTCCTCGATGCTCGCGTAGCCGAAGCTGAAGCCGCTGGTCTCGAGCGCGAACGGCTCGACGCGCGCTGACGCGAACAGGAGCTCGTCGGCGAGCTGGCGCCCGAGCAGGAGCCTCGGCGCGAACGCAGGCACCGGGATCAGGGCCGGTCGCCCGAGCACCTTGCCGAGCGCCCTGGTGAACTGGGCGTTGGTCACCGGGTTCGGTGCGACGAGGTTGACCGGGCCAGCGAGGTCGCCGTCGAGGATCGATTCGATGGCTGCAACCTCGTCATCGATGGCGATCCAGCTCATCCACTGCGCCCCGGTCCCCATGCGCCCTCCCAAGCCCAGTCTGAACAAGGTCAGCATGCGGGCCAGCGCGCCGCCTCTTGCGCTCAACACGATGCCCGTGCGCATCAACACGGTGCGTATCGCGGCATCGGTCGCGGCTCGTGCGGCGGACTCAGCGGCGGCGCTCACCTGGGATGTGAACAGGTCACCCGGAGGGCTCGATTCGGCCAGGACCTCGTCGCCGCGATCGCCGTAGTAGCCGATCGCGGACGCGTTGAGGAACACGCGGGGCTTTGATCGCAGCGATGCGAGCGTCTCGGCGAGCAGCCGTGTGCCGTCTACCCGGCTGCGGTATATGGAGTCTCGTTGGTGGTCAGACCATCTCCTCGCCCCGATGTTCTCACCGGCCAGGTTCACCACGGCATCGAAGCCTTCGAGCGCTCCGGCGTCGAGCGCACCGGCGGCGGGGTTCCAGTCGATGGTCGGTTCGTTGGAGCCGAGCCTCCCCCTCACGACCCGCACGACTTGGTCACCTCGCTCGCTGAGCCGCTGGCAGAGGGCGGTGCCTATGAGCCCGGTGGACCCGGTTATCGCTACCTTCATGGACCGACAGGCTACCTGGGCTGGCGTGCCGCCCGTGCTGACAGGTCGTGTCCCGGACGATCGGTTCCCCCGCGTCGCGGACCACCTCGGGCGAAGCGGTGCGGGCCTGGCTGAGGTGCCGGCATGGACGGCTGCTCGGATGCCGGTTCCACAAAGGGTCGCCGCTTCGGACTTGTTGTGGTTACGGTGAGGGCACGCCCCGACGTGTCCGGAGGTTGACATGGAACTCGAGCACACCGCTGGCGAGGTGGCCAGGCGCACCAAGGGTGAGCAGCGATCCCAGGCGGTCCACCTGGTGGCCGGGGCGGTGCTCGGAGCGGCCCTGCTCTCCTTCATCGTGCAGAACGCGACGACGGTCGAGCTCAGCTGGTTGTTCTTCTCCTTCAGTGCGCCGTTGTGGATCCTGATCGTCGCAGTTGTGGCAGCGTCGCTTGGGCTTGGCAAGATCGGCGGCTTCTTCTTCCAGCGCAGCCGCTCCAAGAGCCGGGATCGCTCGCACTAGGTCCGCGAAGATGCCAGGGAGCAGCACAGCGGGTCACCAGGTGCATCCCGGGGGTCCTGAGAACCTGGCCTTCAGCGAGCGAGTGGTCGCACGGAACCGGGCATCAGCACCGACGGTGCCCGAGAAGACGAGGCGTCGACCGTCCACACGAATCACGAGACTCGCCGTGCTGCGGCGAAGCTCCGTTGGAATCAGAGCTGCTCGACGTTGTCGCCCCGGAGCTTGTTGCGAGTGTCGAGCACGTAGGCGGCCTGGTCTCGAACGACCCCCAGATCGAAGTCGTCGTGGTCGACCAGCAACACGACCGCTGCGACGCTGCGGAGCACCTCTGGGGAGAGCTCTACGCGCTGCACGCCGTCTGGGACGTCATCCATCACGTGAGGGTCAGCTGCAAGCACCTTCGCCCCGAGGTTCATCAGTTGGGCGGCGATCGGCTGGGACGGTGATTCGCGGGCATCGCCGGTGTTGGCCTTGTATGCGAGGCCCAGAAGCAAGATCTGCTGGCCCGACACGGCGAGGTGACGACGGTTGAGGGCTTCGATGAGGCGTCGCACCACGTAGTCAGGCATGTGCTCGTTGACGTCGTTGGCCAGCTCGACGAAGCGGAAGGTGCGGCCGAGCGACTGGCGCACCTGCCAGGACAGGTACGAGGGGTCGATCGGAAGGCAGTGGCCCCCGACGCCCGGTCCGGGCGTGAAGCGCATGTAGCCGAAGGGCTTGGTCGAAGCCGCGTCGATCGCCTCCCAGACGTCGATGCCGAGCTCGCTGGCGAACATGGCCAGCTCGTTGACGAGTGCGATGTTGACGTGGCGGAAGGTGTTCTCCAACAGCTTGGTCAGCTCGGCTTCGCGCGGGGTCGACACCCGCACCGTCTGGTCCACGAGAGCGCTGTAGAAGCTGTCGACCGCATCGAGGGATGCGGCATCGATCCCGGACACGACCTTGGGCGTGTTCTCGAAGGTGAACTCCCTGTTGCCCGGGTCGATGCGTTCGGGGCTGTACCCGAGCATGAAGCCGCTCCCAGCATCGAGGCCAGAACCCGCCTCGAGTATGGGTGCCACCAACTCCTCGGTCGTTCCGGGGTAGGTGGTCGACTCGAGGATCACGCAGCACCCCGGCCGCATTCGGGGGGCCAGCGAGCGAGCCGCATCCTCGATGTAGGACAGATCGGGGTTGCCCTCGCGCAGAGGCGTTGGCACCGAGATCACGGCGATGTCGAAGCCAGCCGCGTCCTCGACGTCGACTGTCGGCCTGTAGCGTCCGCTGGCCAGCGCGGCTCGGAGCCGGTCATCGGTGATGTCCTCCACGGTTGATTCGCCGGCCGCGAGGCGCTTGATCTTGGATTCGTCGACATCGAGGCCTGTCACGTCGAAGCCATGCTCGACAGCGCACATGGACAGGGGAAGCCCGACGTATCCCTGGCCGACCACGACGAGCTGTCTGCCGTTGCCTGCTGTTGCGGGTCTGGTCATTGCCACCTGTCCGTGTCGCGGTCTTCCCTGGCGCTGCGATCACCGCCGATGCTGACCTCGCTGCGCGCTCGGAGATGGTAGCGGTCTCTCGATAGGGTGACCGAGATGCATGCCGCCTGTATCACAAGGCGCGGACTAGGCCGTGACCCGGGTGAGAGTACGGCGCCCGCCCGTGAAATCCACGCGCTCGGGGGGCTTGGGCGGGCGAGGAGCCTGGGGCTCCGGGGCCCCAGGCGGGCAGGCCCATGAGCTGGCGGGCCGAGGCATGCGTAGGCCGTGACCCGGGTGAGAGTACGGCGCCCGCCCGTGAAATCCACGCGCTCGGGGGGCTTGGGCGGGCGAGGAGCCTGGGGCTCCGGGGCCCCAGGCGGGCAGGGTGATGAGCACGCGGAAGCTGATAGTGCTGTCGTTGCTCTGTGGTGTCGCCCTGCTGGCGGCGTTCGCTGTGCAGCTCATGATGGCCCACTGAGCTCGAGCGACAGACCCGCTGACCGAACGGATGTTCCTGGCAGGACAATGAGGTCTTCACAGGGGTGCGGAGGAGCTGTTACGGTGGTCACCTGGCGGGCGGAGCCGACCAAAGAGTTTCGCGACCGTGCGCAGACCGCTCTGCCTGATGGCTCTGATCATCTTCATCTGCGGCTTAGGCGCGCCCGCGATCGCAAGGGCCGATCCATCACAGGCGCCAGAGGCGGGCGCCGACCAGAGCAGGCGTGACGAGCTGAAAGCTCACAGGGACAAGGTCGTCGGCCAGATCGACCTCATGAAGGCTTCCGATGTCGAGCTGCAGGTCGAGGTGAACCGTCTCGGCAACCTCGTGTCGACCCAGCAGGGCAAGGTCGACCTGGCGCGTGTGGCCCTGCTGGACGTGCAGTCCAAGCTCGGCGGGCTTGCCGAGGAGGTCGAGCAGGGCAAGCGAGACGCGGAGGCGGCGCGCCAGCGAGCGGCAGCTCGGGCGGTCCTGGCCTACATGCACCCCGGCGTCGACACCCTGGGGGCGGTCCTTCAGGCGAGGGACTACGACCAGGCGCACCGGCGCCGCACGATCATCGGTGAGGTCGGCCAGCACGACCAACAGATCATCCAGGGTTACCTGGACGCCCAGAAGTCCCTCCAGGCACGCGAGGCGAGGCTGTCAGGCGAGCAGCAACGAGCTGATGGGCTGCGACGCGAACAGGAGGACTCCCTTGCCGAGCTGCAAGCAGCACAGGCGCGGCAGGTGGAGACCAAGACCGCCCTCGAGGGACGCATCCGGGACTTCCAGTCCGAAGCCAGCGAGCTTGCGGCATCTGAGGCCAACCTGACCGCGGTGATCCGCCAGCGTGAAGCTCAGGCAGGCGCTGGCGCCCCGGCCCCGGGTGAGTCTGCCGCGGCACCCACCACGGCGACTCCGAGCTCGCCTGCACCCAGCTCGGTCCCACCGGCGGCTGCCCCGTCTCCCAGCGCTGTGAACGTGCCCGCGACCGCTGCCCCCGCTCCGACTACCGCGAAGGCGGCGCCGACCACGACCCGTCCGCCCAGCACGGGCGCGAGGCTGGCATGGCCCCTGAGCGGCCCTCTCACCTCGCCGTTCGGCATGCGTTGGGGGGCACTGCACGCAGGGATCGACATCGGCGTCCCGATCGGAACCCCGATCCACGCTGCGGCCCCGGGCACAGTGTTCTACTGCGGCGTGATGGGTGGCTATGGAAACGTGGTCCTGATCGACCACGGCAACGGCCTCGTGAGCCTCTATGGCCACCAGGACCGGCTGGCCTGCTCCAACGGTCAGCAGGTCTCCACCGGCCAGGTCATCGGCTACAGCGGCAACACCGGTCACTCGACAGGCCCGCACCTTCATTTCGAGGTCCGCCGCAACGGGACGCCCGTGGACCCGATGCAGTACCTCGGCTAGGCGGGTGCGTGGGGGCGGAGCCCCGCTAGCGCTGCGATCGCGCCAGGCGATGGTGGATGGTGGCATCATCTTCCGGTGACTGGCACCGCGCAGGGCGACGGCAACGACTTCGACGTGGTTGTCGTCGGTGGCGGCCCAGCAGGGTACGCGACCGCACTGCACGCCGCAGCGGCCGGTATGAGCGTTGCACTGGTCGAGAAGGCAAAGGTGGGCGGCACCTGCCTTCACGCGGGGTGCATACCGGCCAAGGAGCTGTTGCAGACCGCCGAGGTGCACCGCGCTGTGTCTGGCGCGGGTGAGTTCGGGATCAAGTCAGCGGCTCCCACGCTTGACTTCTCGGTCAGCCAGGCGCGCAAGCAACAAGTGGTGGACAGGCTGTTCTCGGGCTTGTCCGGCCTTCTCGCTCGACGAGAGGTCACCGTGCTCGCAGGTGCGGGTACCTTGCATGCCGGCCATGTGGTCACCGTCGAGGGCGGTGAGTCGGGGGACCTTGAGGTGAGTGGCACCCATGTGGTCCTGGCGACCGGCTCGGTGCCGCGCACGATTCCTGGCTTCGAGGTCTGCGCGCCGGTCGTGGTGACCTCTGATGAGCTTCTGTCGATCACTGAGCTTCCCGCCACGGCGGCGGTGATCGGGGGTGGAGCCATCGGCTGTGAGTTCGCGTCGATGATGGCTGATCTCGGCACGAAGGTCACTGTGTTGGAGGCGATGTCGAAGATCCTCCCTGGCGTCGACGATGACGTGGCAGCCGAGGTCGGCAGGTCGTTCCGCAAGCGGGGAATCAAGGTCACAGCAGGGGTGGCGGTCAGCGGCCACACGCCTGGGCCAGCGGGCACGACTGTGCACTATGGCGACGGCGAGTCCGTCGAAGTGGGCATGGTCGTGGTGTCAGTTGGCCGCCGGCCCCTCACAGACGGTGTTCTCAGCACGTCGAGGGGGCCCGTCGCCGTGGAGGTCACCGAGCGCGGCTTCATCGCGGTCGACGAGCTCTGCCGTACGGGTGAGCCCGGTGTCTACGCGGTCGGTGACGTGATCGGCACGCCGCAGCTGGCCCATGTGGGCTTCGCCGAGGGCATGATGGTGATCGAGCACCTGCTGGGGCGTGATCCCCTGCCCATCGACTACTCGAGAGTGCCCTGGTGCATCTACTGCCGGCCAGAGGTCGCCTTTGCCGGGCACTCAGAGCAGAGCGCGACCGAGGCCGGCCACGAGGTCGTCGTGTCCAAGCACCGCTTCATGGGCAACGGTCGGGCGCTGATACTCGGCGAGACCGAGGGCTTGGTGAAGGTGGTCGCTCAGCGGCGTCCTGATGGCAGCGCAGGCCAGATCCTCGGGGTGCACATGGCCGGCCCGTGGGTGACCGAGCAGCTCGGGCAGGGCTACCTTGCCGTCAACTGGGAGGCGACAGCCGCTGAGGTGGCCCAGTTCATCCAGCCGCATCCGACCTTGAGCGAGGCGTTCGGCGAGGCGGTCATGTCATTGGCAGGTCGGGGTCTGCACGGATGACGGCCTTGGGTGTGGCGCGGGCCATCTCGGGTGCGAGGGGAGTCGCGGCACATGGTTGAGGTGGTGATGCCACGACTTGGCGAGACTGTCACCGAAGGGACCATCACTCGGTGGTTCAAGCAGGTGGGAGACCAGGTCGCGATGGACGAGGCGCTCTTCGAGGTCTCAACTGAGAAGGTCGACTCAGAGGTGCCTTCGCCCGTGTCGGGCAATCTGGCCGAGATACGAGCTGCCGAGGGCGAGACCGTCGAGGTCGGCGCCGTGATAGCGGTGATCACAGAAGCTCCGGCCTCGGGCACCGAGCCGCAGGCTGACCACGGGGTACAGGCGACGGGGCCGGTTCCGTCACCACCCGCGCCGGCAGCGGCCTCTGCGTCACCGCAGACCCCTGCTGCGGCGAGATCGGTTGGCACCTCTTCGGCCGCTGCGATCTCCGCAGCGGCGGACGCTGCGGAACGAGATGATGCGAGGACGCGAAGCGATGAGGACACCCCGGGTCAAGCACCTGGAGAGAGCGGAGTGCTGCTGTCGCCGGTCGTGCGCCGGATGGTCCATGAGGCCGGCCTCGATCCTGCACGAATCCGTGGGACG
>JAHFUU010000474.1 GCA_023264915.1 Microthrixaceae bacterium
CCCAACGGTGTACCGCCAGGCTCGCAGGTCGCCTCGACTGGTCCGAGAGCTTCGAGACGCTCCACCAAGAGCGCCATCTGGGTCGACTTCCCACACGCCTCGCCCCCCTCGAACGCGATGAACAGTCCTCGGGTCACAAGCGGCTGGCTCCGTTGCAGGGAGGCACCCGGGGATTGGGGGGCTGGCGCTGAGCGCCCCAGCAGATCAACTTCTCGTGGGTGCTTTCTTGGCTGCCGCCTTGGCCACCTTGGAGTTGCCCTTGCGGATCACGCGGGCCGTCGTCTGCTTGGGAGCCTTCTTGGCCGCTCGCTTTGCGGGACTCTTGGCGATCCGGGTCCCAGAGGCCTTCTTCGTGGGTTTGGTGGCCCGCTTCTTCGTGGAACGTCCGGCGGCCTTCTTGGAGGGGCCGGCTTGCCGGCGGTCTGCCAGCAGTTCGGAGGCGCGCTCGATCGTGATCGTGTCGACGTCGTCCCCGCGGCGAAGCGACGCGTTGGTCTCGCCATCTGTCACATAGGGGCCGAAGCGACCGTCTTTGATCACCATCGGCTTCTCGGTCATTGGATCAGCGCCAAGCTCGCGCAGCACCGACCTTGCCACCTGTCCGCGCCGTCGCTTTGGTTCGGCGAACAGCGCTTGGCACTCCTGAAGGGAGATCGTCAGCAGCTGCTCCTCAGAATCGAGGTTGCGCGAGTCCTTCTTCCCGTCGGCCAGCACCTTGACTATGTAGGGGCCGTGCGGGCCGTTGGATGCTGTGATCTCGATGCCGTCTGCGGGATCGACTCCTACCACCCTCGGCAGCGACAGCAGCTCCAGAGCCTGGTCGAGGGTCACCGTCTCAGGGGGCATCGAAGCGAACAGAGAGGCTCGCTTGGGCTTGATGTCGCGGTTCTCGGGTGTCTCACCAAGCTGCACGTACGGCCCGTACCTACCCCCGCCGAACAGGTAGACGGCGAAGCCGGTGTCGGGATCGCGCCCGAGCTCCATGGGGCCCTTTGGCTTGGCGAGAAGACCGAGAGCCTCCTCTACGGTGAGCTCGTCAGGCGCCAGGCCATCAGGGATCGATGCCGTGTCGTCACCTCGTCGCAGGTACGGCGAGTTGTACCGGCCCGGCTTGGCGACGATGAGGACACCGGCTGGGTCCAGGCCTATGGGGATCGAGTTGATCGCGTCCGCGTCGATGTCTGCGAGCCGCTTCTCGACCTGCTCGCGGAGGCCTCCGTCGCGCGTCCCGTCATCTCGAACGTCCCCGAAGTAGAACTCGGCAAGCCATGGACTTGCTTCCTCGTCGCCTGCCGCTATGTCATCTAGGTCATCCTCCATGCGGGCGGTGAACGCGTAGTCGACGACGTCTGGAAAGTGCTGCTCGAGCAGCGTCACCACTGCGAACGCGCTGAAGCTGGGGACCAGCGCCGTGCCGCGCTTCCACACGTAGCCCCGGTTCTGGATCGTGTTGATTATCGAGGCGTAGGTCGATGGCCGGCCCACCCCAAGCTCCTCGAGGCGCTTGACCAGTGATGCTTCGGTGTAACGGGCCGGGGGTTGTGTCTCGTGGCCGCCGGCACTCAGCTCGCGAGCCTCGAGCGCGTCGCCCTCGGTCATCGGTGGGAGCTGGCGCTCACGCTCCTCCCCGCCGGATCCGTTGCGGTCGCCCTCGTCGATGTCCTCGACATATGCAAGGCGGAAGCCCTGGTGCGAGATGACGGTTCCGCTTGCTGAGAACTCGGCCTGCCGGCCTGAGCCTGCGGCAGTGGCAGCGATCCGCACCACGACCGTCTCACCGGTTGCGTCAGTCATCTGGGAAGCGATGGTGCGCTTCCAGATGAGCTCGTAGAGCTTGGCTTCGCCCGGGCTCAGGAGCCTCGTGACCTCTTCGGGGCTGCGGAAGGTGTCACCGGCCGGACGGATCGCCTCGTGGGCTTCCTGGGCGTTCTTGACCTTCTTGGCGTAGATGCGGGGCTGGTCGGGAAGGTACTTCTGGCCGAAGCGCTGCGCGATCTCAGAACGCGCGGCCGCAATGGCGGTCTCGGACAACGGCGTGCTGTCGGTGCGCATGTAGGTGATGTAGCCGTTCTCGTAGAGGTCCTGCGCCACGCGCATCGTTTGGGACGACGACCAACGGAGCTTCCTGCCGGCCTCTTGTTGAAGTGTCGATGTGATGAAGGGTGCGGCAGGCCTCCTCCGGTAGGGCTTGCGCTCAACGGATCGGACTGTGAAGGGTTGGCCTCGCAGTTCCTCGGCCAGGCCCAACGCGCCCTTTTCGTCCAGGACGATCGTGTCTGCTGATCTTGCGGCCAGCACTTCGCCGTCGGGACCGAAGTCGCGGCCGCTGGCGACTCTCTTGGCGTCGATGGTGACAAGGCTCGCAGCGAACGGCCGGGCCTGGTCCTCGTCACCCGGTTGGGTGCGGGCGAAGATCCCCTCGAGGTCCCAGTACGACGCGGGCACGAAGCGCATCCGCTCGCGCTCCCGCTCGACGATCAAACGGGTGGCGACGCTCTGCACCCTCCCCACAGAGAGGCCTTGACCGACCTTGTTGCGAACAGCGGTGGCAAGCGGTCCGTAGCCATAGATGCGGTCGAGCAGCCGCCTCGCCTCTTGAGCATCCACCAGGCGGCGGTCAAGGTCGCGAGGGTTCTCGATCGCTTCCTCGATGGCGCTCGGTGTGATCTCGTGGAACACCATGCGCTTCACCGGCATTGAGCTGGGGGGGTTGAGCACCTCGAGCAGGTGCCATGCGATCGCCTCGCCCTCGCGGTCTTCGTCGGTGGCCAGATAGAGCTCGTCGGCTTGCTTGAGCAACCTCTTCAACTCCTTGACCTTGTCCCGCTTCTCGGGGTTGACGATGTAGAGCGGTTTGAAGTCGTTCTCCACGTCGACCGCGAGGATCTCCCACTTGCGCTTGTGTTGTTCAGGCACCTCGGCTGAGTTGCGGGGCAGGTCGCGGATGTGACCGACCGAGGATTCGACGATGAACTCATCACCGAGGAAACCCGCGATGGTGCGGGCCTTTGCCGGCGACTCGACGATCACGAGGGGGTTGGCCATCTGGGAAAGGTTTTAGGCATCACGACCTCGATGTCAAACACCCCCG